>NZ_JAYRUC010000019.1:0-119689 GCF_041919235.1 Pandoraea sp. | reverse complement strand
ATCACCCTCGACGTTCAGCGGCGCGTTGACGTTGGCGTTAAAGCGGGCCGCCTCGTCGAGCACGGCCTGGGCGCAATCTAGCCCGGCGTCCTCGAAGCCGGGAAGCGCCGCCACGCGCTCAAGATCGGCCAGTTCCTGCATGGCAAAGAGCATTTCCTTGACGGGTGCGATATAGCTCATTCGGGTGCTTTTCCAGTGGACGGTAGTGAAGGGGCCTGCCATGACACCGGAACGCTGAGGTCCTGCACGGCAACTATCGAGCAGATCGTAGCGGCGATCGTCGAGAATCCCGATAACCAAACCGGACCATCTATTGACAATTTCGGCCACGACTCGACCGGGGAGGTCCCCCGGCACGGATGGAATGCGGCGTATCGTTAGCCGCTCCGCCGGCTATGGCCGTCGATCAGGCCTTGCGCAGGGGGGGCGCAACGGGCCTATGTGCAGCGTACCGGTACTCACCCGGCGTGCTGCCGGTCCACTGACGGAATGCGCGATGGAACGCAGTGGGGTCATCAAATCCGACGTCGGCAGCGATAGCCGCAATCGCGTCCTGGGTTTCGGTGAGACGCCGGATCGCAATATCCCGTCGCAACTCATTCTTGAGCGTCTGGAACGCTGAGCCTTCGGCGGACAGTCGCCGGCAAAGCGTGCGCACCGAGCAGTTGAGGACCTGAGCAACGTCGTCGATCGATGGCATACGCGGAAGACGCGATGCAAGACAATCCCTGACCCGATGACTCGTGAGTTGCTCGTTGAAGGCCACAAATATCCAATCCTCTGGCGCGCGTGCGAGAAACTTGCGCAGGTCGGCCTTGCGCTGACGCACGCGCATATCGAAATAGGAAGCGCTGAAGCGCATGCGCGTCTGTTTGCAGTCGAACCGGGCCGGTCCAGGGAAGAGGTAAAGGTAATCGACTGCGTGCGGAGGCCGCTCAAACGCGAATTCAACTTGCAAAAGCGGGATCTTTTGACCGATGAGCCACGAACCCACGCCGTGCACGAGCTTCAGCATCAACTGCTGGCCCAAGGCGCTGACACCGACGGGGCCCGGCCGCAACGCAATTTCGGCCACGGGGCCGACTCGGGACGACTCAAACCGGAAGTCATCGAGAATCAGATGCATGAACTGGCCGAAGCGATGCATCGCCGTTTCGAGGTTGGGCGCGTCGAGCAGGCTGAGGCACAGATACTTCAGGGTGCCATTGCGCAGAGGACGCTCGAAGATGCCTGGCATTTCATCGTCAAACTCGATGGCCAGTGCGCGGTAAAGCGTTGAGAATTGCGATTCCGTTACTCGCGCCCCAGGCTCGGTCAGGAGTGCGTCTGAGATGCCTGCCGCTTCGAGGTATTGCCTGACGACATCAGGCGGCGCGCCTACGCCGTCGAGAAAGCCCCGAACAAGTGAGATGGGTACGGTAGCGCTCAGTGAATGCATTGCCGTGATCTAGTTGATGTCGCGTGCGCGGACGATAGAAAATCCGCTTGTCCCTCGGCAGATATTATCGACACAAGGTGCGCCCCGGCGCAGTGCCGCAGGGCGCAGGGACCGGGTTGAAGCGGCGAACGTGTGGGCGCTTCTCTTATCCCGGAAGGCTCGGCCGGCCATGTTCTTGGTAGATATTCCGGGCGATTGCCAACGGTTGAATGGACCGGCCTGAGTCTTTACGGGTTCAGGCCGGTTTATTGCTGTGAAGATCTGATGGGTCAAGCCTTGTTAGGCGAGGTGTGCGGCATTCCGGTTGCACTATCTCCGGCAAGATCGATCGCGGATGCAGATTGGACGCGTGCACGCAATTCGTACTTTTGGATCTTCCCTGTCGACGTTTTTGGCAGTTCGCCAAACTCCACCCGTTTCGGCACCTTGAAGGCTGCCAGGTGTTGTCTGCAGTGCTTGATAATGTCCTCGGTTGTCGCTGTTGCGCCTGACTTGAGTTCGACGAATGCGCACGGAACTTCGCCCCATTTTGCATCGGGCGCTGCAACGACTGCAGCAACGGAGACCGAAGGGTGGCGGTAAAGCACGTCCTCAACCTCGATGCTGGAGATGTTCTCCCCGCCGGAAATGATGATGTCTTTGCTTCGGTCTCTAATGCGTATATAGCCATCTGAAGACATTACGCCGAGGTCCCCTGTATGAAACCACCCACCATAAAATGCTTCGTCGGTGGCTTTCGGGTTCTTCAGATACCCCTTCATGCAGATGTTGCCGCGAAACATGATTTCGCCAATGGTTTCCCCGTCGGGAGGGACTGCTTCCAACGTAGCGGGGTCGCGCACCGTTACGGCGGCCTGCAGGTGATACCGTACCCCTTGCCGGGCATTGAGCGAAGCCTGAGCGTCGTCATCGAGTGCTGACCACGACGCCTGCTTTGCGCATACCGACGCCGGACCATAGACCTCGGTCAATCCGTAGACATGCGTCACGTCGACCCCGATGTCGTTAAGCTTGCCTATCACCGCCGGTGACGGCGGCGCGCCGGCGACCATCGTCGCCACGCGATGGCTGATACCGTGCCGAAGTTCCGCCGGAGCGTTTGCGAGCGAACTCTGAACGATCGGCGCACCGCAATAATGAGTCACCTGCTCGCGGCGTATCAGCTCGAAAACCTGATTCACATCGAACTTTCTCAAGCAAACGTTGACGCCTGCACGTGCAGCGATGGTCCAGGGAAAGCACCAGCCGTTGCAGTGGAACATCGGCAGCGTCCACAAATAGACGGCGTGCTTCGGGAGATCCCACTCGAGGATGTTCGAAACGGCGTTCAGATGCGCGCCGCGATGGTGGTAGACGACGCCCTTGGGATCTCCGGTAGTTCCGGACGTGTAATTGAGCGCAATAGCGTCCCACTCGTCCGCAGGCGGCGACCAGGCAAAATTTGGGTCACCGCCGTCCAGGAAGGTCGGGTAGTCGACGGCAGATGCAAACGCGGAGGGATCCGCCGGTATTTCATCCGCAACGCTGACGATGCGCAACGCCGGAAACGCTGCGGCGGCGGCCTGTGCGACCTGCGAGTATTCGGTGTCGATGATCAGTACCTTCGCCTCGCCGTGTCGCAACATGAACAGGATTGTCTGGACATCCAGACGAGTGTTCAGCGTATTCAGAACTGCGCCTGCCATCGGCACGCCGAAATGGACTTCGACCATCTCGGGAATATTGGGAAGGAGAACCGACACCGTATCGCCGGTTCCGATCCCTGCGCGCTGCAGCGCGCTGGCGAGGCGTCGGGTTCGCGCATACGTTTCAGCCCACGTGCGACGGGTGTCGCCATACACCACGGCGAGTCTGTCACCGTACACGTCAGCGGCTCTGGCGATGAAATCAATCGGAGTAAGGGGGACGTAGTTTGCTTGCCGGCGCGTGAGTCCTGCGTCGTACATCGGTTCCATTCGGCGTCTTCTCCACGGGTATGAGTGCCCACTATGCAGGCATGATTGTTGCGTTTTCTTGTATTGGATTCGCTCGAATTGAGCGTAGCACATGAGACCTATGGGTGCCATGCATGGTATTGGCAATTCTCGGGATTACCCGACGTTGTGTCGGGGTAAGTGCCGGATTTGACCCGGCGCCTTGGGTGGCCGTGCGGCGAAAGCGAACGTCGAGCGACCCGGTTGTGGCGATTCCGAAGCAGGCGTTGCTGGGGATGCCAATGGCGGATCGCATCCGCAATGTCAGCGTTTCCGGGGAGGCGCCACCATCGGTGGAAGAAGCCCTTCAACGCGATGCGATCGGATACGGTGCGTGAGGGCCAGCGATCACAGGATGAGGACGCCCGGCACACGAGGCGGGTTTCCGACCTGCGTCTGGACAAGGGCCATCCGGCGGGACGTGGCCTGAGCGCTCGATGATCTCAATGCTGTGGTTTATCCCTTTGGCAACGCAGAGCGATGTGAATCGCCCTGGGGGCGCGGAGGCAGGTCGGGTCGTTGGACACGAGCATTGCCTCCACCGGTATTTCCGCCGCAGCATCCGCGTCTGGCTCAGTTCATCTGGTCGTCGCAACGCCGCCCCCGCAGCGTTGGATCCGCTGCTCGCAAGACCGCTGATTCAACGGCCTCCACCACCGGCGCCACCGCCAGCACCGCCGCCAGCACCGCCGCCAGCGCCACCTCCAGCGCCACCACCCACGCCACCGCCCATCCCGCCGCCCATCCCGCCGCGGCCGCCAGTGCTATTGCCGCGCCCCGGCGGCATATCCGGCAACGTCACACCGCGCTCGCGGGCGCGCTCCTGCATTTGGCGGTGGTGCTCCAGTCTCAACGCATCACGCTCACGCACCGTTTTGGCAGCGCGCATTTTTGCGCGATATTCGTTACGCTCGCGCTGCGTCATCAACTGGCTGCCATAGATGGTGTCTCGCGTCTGCGTCTGCGTCCGGTCGCGGGTTCGGTCCTGCAGAAGATCTTTGTCCTTAAGACGGTCTCGGTCTTGAAGCTGATCTTTGTCCTGCAGGCGATCCTTGTCCTGCAACTGGTCTTTCGTCTGATCCTGGACCCGATCCTGGGCGGTGGCGATACCCACGTTCGCTCCCAGTAGCAATGCGAGGGTCGAGGACAAGGCCAATGCGCCAAGCAATTTTCGCGATTTCATGGTGTTCTCCAATCGTTGAATGCAGGGTAATGCCTGCGAGGGTTACGAAATTACCAATGTGATTGCGGTGAGTTACGGCTTCCGAGCGACATCCGACGCGCCAGATCGAGATTGCCGTTGGATTCGCTGCGCTTCCGCGACGGCAGCGATGGCATGCGCGCGGGCTTGCGGCAGGGGAGGCGCGCAAAGCGATTCGCTCACCACCGATACCAGATCTGTCGTCACGGGCCGCGCCGAAACCATGCCGAGATACGTGCCCGCCAGCAATGGATCGGGCTCAGGCTTCTCCAGTTCGGCTTGCATGTCGGCCAACAGATAGCGGGCGGTCAGTGCGTTTTGTGGGGCGCCTTGCATCAACCCATCGGCAAGCGCGTCGATGCGCACGAGATTGGCACCGCTAAGTCGCGCCTGCGGCGCGGCGAGCGTGGTCGCGCGCGAACATTCACCGAACTGGCTGGCCGGCAGCACAGTCAACGGCGTGCTCGGCAGCGTGTTCGACGCCGTCGGCGTCGTCTCTGGCGGGGTGATGGGGGCCGTGGTGCGTCCGCCCAGATATCCCTGCCGAGACGATTCGGTCGCCTGCGGCATGCGTCCGGTGGCGCCGCCACCATTGGCGGCGGCGCTGCCGCCGGGACTCGGGTTGCTCACGCCCCCCGCGCCACCGCGATTCGACGCACCGTTCGCCCCGCCGCCGATCGTGCCGGCGGAAGGACCGTTGGCGGTGCTGGTCCGGCCTTGCGCGCTGGCATCGGTCAGCGTCGCCGTCGCAAAGGCAAGCAGCACGGCCAGTGGCAAGATCGATTGCCAGCGCTTCGGGTCGGCCAGATGTCGCATGTCTACTTCCTCTGGATTGGCGCGGCGGCGAGCGCCGTTCTTTGTTGCTCCGCAATCTGAGCAATCTGGTTGGCTTGTGCGTCGTTCATTCTGGCGCACAGCAGGAATCCGATTTTCAAGACGGCTCCGGCCGTGACCGGCGTCTTGGCCACCAGACCGAGCAAGGTGCCAGCCAGTTCGGGATTCGGTGTCGGCTTGATCAGTTCGTTTTGCAAGTTGCCCATCAAATAGGGCGCGGCGATCTTGCCACTGGCCGCCAGCACCGGATCGACCTCGCCGCGCGCCGCGTTCAAGCGCAACAAATTGCTGCCGCTGAACTGCTGCGCGGCTGTCATGCCCAGGGACACACCTTGGCAGCGCGGCGAACTGTCGAGCGAACTGCGCACATTGACCGCCGGACCGCCACCCGGACCCGCAATGAAATCGGACGTGACGCCTGTCGTCGGGTCGGTCGTCTCGGTGCCCGAGTCGTCGGGGGGCGTCAATGGGTCGCTCGGATTGGACCAACCGCCCCAATAACGTAGGCGCGTGCGGCCCACGTCCTGCAGATTGGTCGCACCACTGCCGTAGCGTCCGACCCCCTCGGGCACCTGCCCATTGCCACGTATGCCGCTGCCGCCGCCGAAGCGGTCGGCGCCTGGCGTGGGATGCGAGATGGCGCCCCCGTGTTGCCCGCTTTCGTGGCCTTCGTGGCCATAGCGTGTGCCATGCCCTTTTTCCACCGTCCCCCCGGTCTCGCCACCCGGATTATGTCCGCCACCGCTACTGCCACCCCCATGCCCGCCGCCGCCGTCATGGCCACCACCGCTGCCACCGCTGCCACCGCTGCCGCCGCTGCCGCCGCTGCCGCTGTCATGGCCGCCGCCTCCGCCCGTGTCTTGCGCGTTGGCGATACCGATCACGCCGGGGATGATCGTCACGCCAACGCGCTCCAGCGAGAGCATCGATGCACCGATTGCCGCCAAGGCGAGCACGGCGAAGCGGACCTTATGTTTCATGATGGCGCCCATTTTTCGTAGCTCGAACACGCGATGGCAAGCGACGTGAACCATTGCTGGCGGGGCGATCAGCCGTGTGCTTCCGCAATCGCGGCGCGCACGGCTTCGGCGATGGCGCCAAGTTCGGCATCCGAAACACCTGCAGGAAGCGTCAGTACCATGATCTTATTGATGGCATCAACGGTCGCGGTACTGACGGGAAGCGTCTTGTCGGAAGCCGTGCCGATGAACACCGCAGCGAGCAGCAGGGCACGGGTGGCCGACGTGCTCGCGTCGTAAGTTCCCGAACTGCTGACGATCTGGCCGCTGGTCAAAAGATTCTTGTAAAGCGCCAGGTTTTGGAGCGGCGAGTCGACCATGACCACCGAAGTGTCGGTAAAGGTCAGCTTGACCAGCGATTGCAGTGCCGCGACTTTCTGATCCATGGTGAGCGCGGTGTTGTCGGCAATGGCCAGCACCTGGTTATAAAACGCCGGCTGCATGCTGGAGAGTGCATCGGCCAGCGAGCGCTCCAATACGTGCGACGGCGCGCGAGCCACGTTCAGACGACCCAGTTCGAGATCCGAAGGGACGCCTTCCTGCGCCCAGGCCGGTTTGCCACCTTGGGTGCCGGGCGCGGGCTTGGAGCCGCCGCCACCGTACTTCGGCCCTTTGGCGTCGCTGTCGGCGCTCGGGCCGCCTTGACCCGAGCCGCTAGAGCCGGCATCGCCCGACGCGCCACGCTTGCCCTTGCTACCGTGATCGGCGCTTGGCCCGCCAGCACCCTTCGGTGTGCCGCTTTGAGCGTGCGCGGAGGATATCGGTGCGATTGACGCCAGCCAGGTCGGCGCGGTGCCGCTCAAACTCATGGCCATGGCCAAAGACGCTGCGGTGGCAATGGCGATTCTGCTCAGGGGCAGGTTCTTGGTACTCATGAAATTCCTCTCTGTTCGTGAGTTTGGATGTGCGCTGAAAAGGCAGATCAAGGTCGAATTCACTCGATTACATTCTTGCAGCTTGCAAGGTGGGCATATTGATAAGAATCAAGGGTTTCGCAGGCTGACGAGCGGTGCGGCCGAGGCGTGCCGGTGATATTTGATAGACCGATGCAAGGCATTGCGCCGGTGCTTCGGTGCTTCGGTGCTTCGGTGCGCCGGCGCGTCGGCGCGAGCCATGCCGGCGGCGCATGCCCAGGTCGGGAGGGTTAGTGCGAGAACGGGATTGCGACGCGCGCCATCACGGTGTACTGATTGAAACTCTCGGTCGGGACGCCTGAATTGAGCCGTCGTGCCGTGACGCTCAGATCGAGAAACAGGTTTCGATGAAACTGGTAGACCATCCCTATCGTCGCCCCATAGTAGTCGTCGCTACGCGGGATACCTTTGTAGGCGACGTGGGACACCGAGCCAGTGCCTCTGAGCGTCAGCTTATCGGTCAGCCGGTGGTCAACGCCCAGCGACGCGTAAGTGTTCAAATAGCTCGACGACACGAGCAGCACGTCGGGCGACGGTGTCGACGTGACGGTGGTTTCCTCGACCGTGCGATCGAGATAGGCGGACACCGTGGTGCGATCCGTCGGTGCCCATTGCAATGCAGTGCCGACCACGGGTGCGGTGACATCGACGAAACGCGGATCTCGATAGTTCTGTTGCAGCCACCCGGCGAATGCATCGAGCTTCAATACACGGGGGATGTTCCACCTGACGCCGGCCAGATAGCGCATGCCGTTCGAGTCGCGCTCATAGCCGAGGTCGTCGAGCATGCTTTCGTAGCGCCGGCGATCGAATGCGACCTGAATGTAAGGCTCGACGCGTGGCGTGATCTCGTACCCGACGCGCACGCCGCCGGTGTATTGCCAGCGGTTGCGATCGCTGTTGTTGATGATGTTGACGGCGCCGCTGCTGGAGAGGAAATCGACGTTGTTATAAACGAGTTGCTGCGCCGTGCCGGCCACGCGCACCGAGACGCGACCGAACTGATGAAACACGCCGCCATACAGGCGCAACTGATGGTATTGCGTCGGCGTAAGGCCGTTACGCGCCGAGGGCGATTCGCGGTCCTCGTGTTCTTGCGCGAAGTGCACGCCACCGTAGACGTTGGTGTCCGCGCTGAAATCGTAGCGGCCTTCTGTGCTCAAATGAAAGTCATTCGAATTTTCTGACGTATAGGTCGAATAGCGTGTGCTGTCGACCGACGCATGAAAATCCAGTTCGTGCTTGACCCAGTTCGACTGCGCCCGGATCGACGGAGAGAAAATCCAGGCCCGGTCGCTCAGTCGCGTGTCGTTCGACAAAAAGTAGACGTTGCTGTCGTACATCCACGACGTATCGAGTTCCGGATAGATCAAGAACGAGCCCACCGAGAACGGTGTGCCAACGGCGCTCGTTGGGCTGGCAGGTGTCGGGACGCGATCCGGGGCCTTGCCGGGAACGGCATTGTCGATGGGGGCCTGCGGTGGCAGGGCGGGAACTTGCGCCGTCGGCGACGGCTGGTCAGCGGTGGGCGACTGCGGCACCTGCTCCTGAGCCAGCGCCGGGGCCGACCCCACCAGGGCCGAGGCGACCAGAGACAGCAACGTTCTGTTTTGCAAACGTAACCACGCCGACTCGGCAGCGCTCCGCGGCGCGCCGGCGCGCCGCGATGGCCTGACAACCGTCGTCCCTGCACGCTCTTTTTGCATTTTTGCCTCGCTGCACTTATGTTCTGGTCATTTGCGCGATCCGGCATGCGCATGCTGAATCCAACGCTTGAGCGAGCATAACCACGGCTTGCGCGAGGGACTTTGACATTCTTCAAACAGTTTGTACTTCTTGAGGATACGGGGCGGAGGGCTCGCTCGACGGCGGTTCTTTCGCGCCATACCCGCTTTCGGCGTGCTCGTGCAACGGCCGCTTCCATTGCGTAATGTGGTTCGGATCGGCTTCGGATCGGATCGGATTGCTGCGCCAACTCGGCCAATGTTCGCCCGCCTTTGGGCACGGCCGGCGCCGTCTTCGCGTTGAACGTCGCTCAGTGCGTCCGTTGGGTGTGCTTCGTCATATGCGCTGTTCCGTCGTCAGCATCGTCGCTGGCTCAGGCTAAGGCTCAGGCTTCGGCTTCGGCGGAGGCATCCATTAGGCTGTTCGAATTCGCGTGGCCGTGCCGCCGCCGAGCTATGTGGCGCTGAGTGTTCCTGGATGTTAAGCCCGATTGTGTTTATTCATAAGTAGCGCATACTGCGTGAACCTCATGTAAGTCCTGTGCAGCGCTGTGCTGTCCTTGAACGGCCATAGGGTTTCAGTCTGTCATAGCGGTTCGCTATGCGGGTTCTGCCTCCCGAGTCGTATGAGATTCGCCGTAGCTGGGCGCACGAGCATCGATGGGCGACAGGAGACGGGAATGTGGGAAATGGTCAGTGAGGATTTCCACGGATTCGAGATATGGGGTTATGTGACGCGTCAACCCGGAAAGGCAGACGTCGATTTGTACTCGTTTGTTGGCTTGTATCGGCTTCCCAGCGCCGTCTACGATGACTTCCAATCGTTCAGGCCCCGCCTGAAGACTCGGTTCAATACTCACGTGGAGGCAATTCACGCCTGCCATGCCATGGGCATGGGCGTGATTCGAAAGGGTCGTTTGCAAAACGCCTCACTCCGGTAAGCGGGTTTCGCCATGAATAGAACGATTGCGTACCGAGGCTATGAAATCTGCGTGGAGCTCACGCCGACGTCGAAAGACATGTTCGACGTCAAGTTCCACATAGCGGGCCTTGCGGGGCCGATGGGGCGACTGGGAATTGGCAAACCAACACAGATTCGCAATGGACCCTTTTCTCGTCGCTGGGCGTATCTGGTCGCCGAAATCGCCGGGCAGGTGGCGATCGATGTGATTCTCGGCTTGCCCGACGCTTCGGTTCGCAGTGTCCCGGCGATTTCCGATGGCGGGCCGCAGCGCAGGGCGTCCGACGCCGTCTAGGTGCAGCGATCGGGGCGCACGCCAGACCGAACGGCGCCACGAAGGCCTGTCATCTCGCTCGAAACGCACAAGGCGAGGCAGGGGGGGGATTCCGCACGCAGCATGTCGTCGGTATTCATACGGATCGCTATACGAAACGATCCTGGCGAAGGCTGACGAGCGGGCGCGCGTTGCTGCCTTCCAATATTTGGCTGCACGCCCCTCGACCCTCTGTGATACTGTGCAGTGCCAGCTAGCCAAGCCTCGTGGCAGCCTCATTGGCCGGGTACGTCTGATTCCATGGGCGTCGTGACGCAAGGCGTCGCGCTCGGCCTGAGGCCACTCCGCCCTTGACGCCGTGCACGTGGCCGCAATGCTGCGGCCGGTGACTTGCGATAGCCTGGTTTTCCCTGATCGACCCAGATTGCTCCAGATTGAAACGTCCAGCGGTTGAATCAACGTCCCAGAAAACGTTGGATGTGTTTCATCAGTCAACATACAAAGCGCCGGTCCTGGCACCGCATCGATCGGTCGTCGCACATCACCGCCATAGGTTCGCCCCAGCTCAAAGCCCGGCGGACAAGGCCAGTCCAGTAGTTCGCTCGCCGCCAGTCTCGCATTACTGTCTGGGGGACGCTAATGGGACGGTTGCCCATTAGAGTTCGTGGCTGCGAAAAGTTGATATAAAAAAATCGCACCAGATAACGGTAACGCCCGCGTCGGAATCCGCGCTTTCCCTAGCGCAGGGGACGAAACGAGTCATCTCGAAAGCCGTCTCGTCGTTCAATACGTGCGATGGTGCCAAACCGTTGCCGGAGACCGTGTTTGCGCGCATGCGCCAGACATAATCCGGTCGTAGATTGCAGTAACGACGCGCATTTCATCGAATGGGTCATTGACGCCGGGGGGCTGCGGCCAACGTATCACCACGAACTTCCATTTCCGATGTTTTCGCAACGGAACGATTTCAACGATTGATCGGTGCGCGTGACGCGTGGTACGGTCGATCGCAAAACAATGATTGCTCAAACGCTAATGGCAACGAAGGGACAGGATTTCGTGGTGGGGACGTCGGATTTCCGCTGCGCAACGGGGAAACGGGAACGCGGCAATGCGCTCGGCCATTGGCTGCGCCGAACGCGCCGCGTATTCGTCGGTTCGCTGCGGGCGCTCGCCATGGTGGCGGCAATCGCGCCGGCAGGGATGGCCATGGCGGCCACGCCGTCGGTAACGGCTGCTTCGGCACCTGTGCCGGCGTTGGCGCCGTCGTCGGCCACCGTGCCCGATATCGCGCTGTACTACGGTAGCGACTTGCCGGTCGACGCGCTGCAGGCGTTCGACTGGGTTGTCATCGACCCGACACAAACTTCGCTACCCGAAGCGTCGCTCACCCCGCACACCACCTGGTTTGCCCGCCTGGACGCGCGCGATACGGCACAGACGCCGGAGGCTTTCGTCGACGCACGCGTGGCCCCGCTGTGGGCGCAAGGCTATCGAAATTTCCTGATCGACGACGGTGCACCGCTTGCGGGCGATGCCGACAGCGACGCCCGCATTGCGGCGCGCGTGAAAGCCGTGCGCGCCCGTTATGCCGATGCTCGTGTCGTACTGCGAAACCACCTGAGCATGGCGGCCTCGCTCGCCCCCGATCTCGCCGGCGTACTCGCCGACGGACTGCTCCATCGTTATGACGCGCGCGCGTCGATTTTCATCGACACACCGGCCGACGCGCGGCAAGCGGCCCTTGAGCAGCTCCAGGCATTGCGCACCCAATCCCGGCTGCCGACGTTCGCCATGGACTACTGCGCAAGTGACGATGTGGCCTGCCGTCGCGATACGGCGCGCTCGCTCAATCGGATGGGGGTGCGAGCCTTCGTCACCGATCCCGATGTGCAGACCGTCGGCGTCGGCCGCATCGAGGTCATGCCACGCAAGGTGTTGATGGTTCAGGCGCCGGGCGAAGGCGAACCTGTCGACCTGACGACCGGGGCGCGCGATATCTCGATGCCACTGAATTACCTTGGCTACGACGTGCAGTATGTCGACGTCAACAAGGGCCAGATGCCGGCCAACGTGCGCACCGATCGCTACGCGGGCATTGTCGTGTCCATCGATCGCAACGTGAACAACGCCGGTGCGTGGCGCCGCTGGCTGCTCTCGCGAATCCGGGACGGCGTGCGCGTGGCGGTGATCGGACAGTTCGGTTTCCCCATCGATCAGCAAACGGCACAGGTGCTCGGACTCGAGCGCGTGGCAGGCACCGTCCCCGGCTCGGTCGTGCCGAGCGTCGTGAGCAAGGCGCCGATGATGGGCTTCGAGATCATGCCGACGCCGGACGTGCGCGACGCGCTCGGCGTGCGCGTCGGCCCGACCGGCCAGCCGCTGCTGCGTCTGCAGGCGGGCTCGTACACCTACGACATGGCCGGCATGCTGCCCTGGGGGGGCTATACGCTCAACCCCTACGGCGTGACGTCGCTCGCCGGTATCGAACAGGAACGTTGGGCGATCCAGCCCATCGACTTCCTGCGCCAGGCGTTGGCCTTGCCTCAGATGCCGGTGCCCGATGTGACCACCGAAAACGGTCGCCGCCTGATGTTCGTCCACGTCGACGGCGACGGCTTCGCCTCGCGTGCGGAATTCCCAGGCGTCGACTACGGCGCAATGGCGCTGTACGACCAGATCTACACCAAGTATCCGTTGCCCACGACGCTGTCGGTGATCGAAGGCGAAGTCGGCCCGAAGGGTTTGTATCCGCAGATTTCGCCGCGCCTGGAGGAGATCGCGCGCAAGATGTTTGCACTCCCGAACGTCGAGATCGGTACACATACCTTTTCTCATCCGTTCAACCTGGAGCAGATCAACCCGAAAACGGGCGAGCGCATCTTCGGCAAGGCGAACAAGGAGTGGGGCGGCGACGACGCCTTCTCGCTCGACATTCCGCACTACAAGTTCAACCTGGATCGCGAGATTCAGGGGTCGATCGACTATATCAACGCCCGCCTCGCGCCCCCGGGAAAGAAGGTCGTGGTGCTGCAATGGCCGGGCGACGCACAGGCGCCGGCCATCGCGATTCGCAAGGCGTGGGCCGCCGGCGTGCTCTCGATCAACGGTGGCGACACCATCATCACGAAGACGAACAACAGTTGGACCAACATCGCTCCGTACGGCGTGGCAAAGGGCAACCTGCCCACCGAGTTCCAGATATATGCCGCCGTGATGGACGAGAACGTCTACACGAACGATTGGCTCGGGCCGTACTACGGCTACACGCGCGTGCTCGAGACCTTCGCGATGACCGACAAGCCGATCCGCTTCAAGGCGATCAACCTCTACTACCACATGTACTCGGGCACGAAGCTCGCGTCGCTCAATGCGCTCAAGGATGTCTATAACGCCGTCCTCAAGCAGCCCGTGTTCCCGATCTTCACCACCGAATACATTCGCCGTGTGCTGGACTGGCGTCGCGTGGCCGTGGCGCGAGAGTCCGCCGCCGATGGAGCCGCCGTGCGATGGCGCGTTCGCAGCGGTGCCGACCTGCGCGAGCTTCGCTGGCCGGGTGACGGCGTGCCCGTGATCGGCGCGTCCGACGACGTCGCGGGCTATTTGCCGGGACCCGGGGGACTCTACATCCACATGGGGGGCGACGCCGCCGAGTTCGCGATTGCCCCAAAGGGGAGCGATCGCACGCCATACATCGATGAGGCCGCCGGGTTCATCCGCGACTTCAAACGCACGGGCCGCAGCATGACCTTCCGTTTTGGCGGTTACTACAAACCCTTCGTGAGCGTGGTCAACGCTGCGGGTTGCCGCGCGAGCGTCGACGGTGTGGCAAAGGGTCGCGCCGATGGCGCAGGCCGCCTGCGCTTCGACGTCTCGGGCATCGCAGAAAAGCCTGTCGTCATGCATACGGTAGGGGTTGAATGTGAGTGACGCCGCGCGCCCCGATCCCAAGATGCTTCCTGACGCGGTGACCGGAAAGCCGTTTGAAAAGCGTGAGCGCCTCAGCCCGCTGTGGTTGACGGTGGCGATCGGCGCGGGCATCGTGCTCGCGCTTGCTGCCGCTCACCCGAGCGACGAAGACCAGACGCACGCGCTCGCCGCGCAACCACCCAGCGAACTGTCGGTGGCGTATCTCGAGGCGTGGCTGCGCATCGACCCCGGCGCGCCGCGCTATCTCGATTTGCTCGGGCAACAATATTTGGGACTGGGCCGGTGGAACGACGCGATGAAGGTCGCGACGCAACTGCGCGGCATGTCCGACGAGCAGGACCGCCGTCGCGGCATTCTGCTCGGGCTGGCGGCCATGGAGCAACGCGCTTATGAAGTGCCGCCCGACGATCCGCAGCGCGCGGAACGCATGGCGCAATATCTGGAATTGCTCGACGCGACGTCGCAATACCAGTGGGACGTGCCGACGCTGCGCATGCTCGCCGAGAAGGCGCGACTCGCTGGCGCCCTCAATCTGATGCTGCGCGACTATCGGCTGCTGGCCGCCGCCGATGCCAAGAACGCCGCGCAATGGCAGGAAAGGCTCGCCGACGCCGCGTTCTCTCAGGCCGCCTACGACGATGCCGCCAACGCCTATTTCGCGGCGCAGGCGGCAGCGACCACACGCGACGATCGTCGCCGTCTGTTCCTCGCGGGCATGCGTGTGCTCGTCTCGGCGAACCAGATCTCGCGTGCCTGCGCGGAAGGCGAGAAGCGCGTCGGCGATCTGGCCAACGATCCGGTCACGCTGCGCTACCTGCTCGATGTCGCGCGTCAGGCCGGTCGCACCGACCTGATGACGAAGTACGCGCGCGCGCTGACGAAGCTGTCAAGCATTGCGCCGCACCCTGACGGCGCACACCCGCAACTCGTTGGGTGGTTGCCGGGTGTGACGGCCGACGGCCAAGGTCTCGATGGCGCAGGCCGTGCACGGCTGCGCTACCTCGACGGCCCGGACGGTGTACGTGTACGGCAGCGCATGGGCGAGTTCCGCATCGTTCGTGTGGCCGACGTTGGGCTTGCCCGTGGCGCGAGTGCCGCCGATGCGGCGCCCGACGCATCGAAGGCGGCCGACAAGACCCTCAAGACGGTCAAACCGGAAGCGCCCGGCAAGTTCGATTGGGAAGGCGGGGCGGGCACCGCGAAACGTGCGGCGGGCAATGCCAACACCAACACCAACGCCAACGGCGTGACGGCCGACGATTACGACGTGGCCTTCAAGGCATTCGTCGAGGCGCGTCAGCTCGACGACGCCGAGAAGCTCGCGCAGCAAGCGCTGGAGCGCAAGCTCGACCCGCTCGTCTGGACACGTCGTCTCGCGCAGGTCGCGCAGTGGAACGGGCATCCCTCGGTGGCGCTCAAGTACTGGCACAAGTATGCCGAGGCGACCGGCAACGCCGAGGCCTGGCAGAACGTCTATCAACTCGCGCCGCAGCTCAACGACGATCAGGCATATCTGGCTTCGCAGATCTTCGAGGCCGAACGCCAGCCGAACGATCTCAAGCTGAAGGACGATATCGTCAATACGTACGAACGCCTCGGCCGTCCGGAAGAGGCGCTGACGTATCTCAAGCGCCATGCGGTGGGCAGTCAGCGCCGCGCCCTGCTCGAGCGCGAGGGCGATGTTGCCCAGCGCATCGGGCAAGACGCCGAGGCGCTGGCGACGTTCGAGACCCTGCAAAAGGAGTTCGGCCCGTCGTCGAATTACGCGCTGCGCATCGCCAGTCTCATGTATCAGAAAGGCCGCGTGACGCAAGCGCTGGCCGAGTTGCGCAAGGTGCGCGACATCGCCGGTACGTTGCCGGCCGATGCGAACTACTGGCGCACCTATGCCGAGGTGGCACGTCTGGCGCAGAGCGACGCGGACGCCAATTACGCCTATCCGCGCCTGTTGCGCACGGGCAAGGCCGAGGCGCTCGATCTGAACGCGATGACTTACTTCTATCAGGGATATCCGCTCGACGCCGGCCGCACGGCCGAAGCGGAATTCCGGCAGAACGATTCGGATCTCGCGCTTCAGGCGGCGATCTACAATTACACGATCGCGCGGGCCTACGATCGGGTGCAGGCGCTCATCGACGGTCTCGACGCCGAGCAGCGCGATCGCTTCGCCAAGTCGGGCGAGCTGCTCGCCACGCGCGCCACCTATTATCAGCAGATTCAGCGCTGGGACGCGGCGCTTGCCGACCTGCGTGCGGCATCCAGGCTGGACAACGCCAGCGACGACGTTCGGGTCGCCTATCTGTGGGCGCTGGTCGACTACGGCAGCGACGACGAATTGCAGATGGCGCTGCACGACTATCGCGCCATCGTGGCCGGCAACGCCGACTATTGGGGCGCGTACGGCGCCGGTCTGCTGCGCGTGGGCAAGCCGCGCGAGGCATTGAAGTACTTGCGCCAACAAGCCTCGCTCTCGGACGACGATCCGCTGTGGATGCTCTCGCTTGCCGACGCCGAGGAAGCGGCCGGCGATGCCGGCACGGCGTGGAAGATTCGCCGCGGTGCCTGGCACGATTTGCAGACGCGCGCGCAGACGGGGCAACTGCGTTTCGCGCCGCGTCGGCGTCAGGGCGCGGTGGTGCAACGTCTGGCTGCCGTGGCGTCGGATACCGACGGTGTGCTCGAAGCGCAAGCGGCCCGCGTCACGCTGGCACAGGTGTTCTCGAACGGCGACACGTCGCGCCGGTTGTTGGCGAATTTGCTGCGCCAGGACCGTCGCTCGGCCGACAGCGCCAAGGTGGCCGACTCGCTGCTTGGAGAATCGGCCGAACTGCCGCCGCTCAAACCTGCGGGCGATGCGACCGATTCGCCCGCGACGCGCGACGCCTCGTTGCTCTCGCGGCAGGCCGTGATCAGTGCGACCACGCGCGATGTCGGGCTGGCGTGGGCGCTCTCCGGCGAACACTTCGATCTCGCGCGCGCCTGGCTGGCGCGCGAGTATGCGAATCGTCTGCTGCGCCCGGCCGATGCCGAGATTGCACTCGCGCTCGAGAACAACGACCGCGACAAGATGGCCCAACTGCTCGACCGACGACAAGGCCGCATGCCCGTCGAGAGCGAGATCGATGCGAACGAGCGGCTGGGACGCACCCCCGAAGCCCAGACACTGGCATGGCGTGCGGCGGACGGCGCGCCCAATAACGACGCGGTGCACACGACGTTGACCGACACGATGTTGCGAGATCGCTCGAATGCGGGCTTCGATCTCTTCTACTCGCGTCAGGCGCCGCTGAGCTATCTCGAGAGTTCGCTGGTCGGCAGTCTCAACCTCACCAGCCGCATCGGCGTGGCCGTCGAGGCGATTCAGCGCAATCAACGAACCATCGACACGTCGCAACTGGCCTGGGTGCCGGCGCACGACCGCATCTTCAACTTCACCGTGCGCGATCGCACCGTGGAGCGGGATCTGGCATTGACGGTGGGGCATCGCAGCGAATTGAACAGCTTCTTCACCGGAAAGGTGTCGGCCGCGTTCAATCGCAATACCCCGCTGACCACGACGTTCCAGGCGGGCTATAACCAGTTCACGGATATTTCGCCGAACACACAGGTCGCCGGTACGCGCGACTTCGGCAGCGTGCAGATGCTATGGGCCGGCGACGGCCGTTGGTACGGTCAGGCGACCGGCGAGTACGACCGTTTCCACGCGCAAGACCGCACCTACCTCGGTCGCGGCTGGCGCTTCGGCGGCGAGTTGGGATACAAGATCCGCATCGATTACCCGGACCTGAATGTTCGACTGGTGGCCGAGCGCGGCATCTATACCGCGGGCACGGCCACGATTGCGTCGCTCGCCGCCCTGCTGCCGGCCGGCACGGTGCCGGTGGCCTCGGAGTTCATGCCGATCACGACCACACAATACGGTGTCATGGCGGGCTTCGGGCAGGACTACCAGAACGCCTACCGGCGTGCGTGGCGTCCGTACGTCGATGCCGGCTACATCCATGACAGCCAGCAGGGCTGGGGGCCGCAGGTCAACCTGGGCATCGCGGGTTCGGTGCTCGGTAACGATCACGCGCGCGTGTATTACTCGCACGACATCACCAACGGTACCGGTGTCGCCACGACGCAGGTCGGCATCGCGTACCGGCTGTTCTACTGATATTTCGCATCCGCAAGGGAGAGCAAGACCATGAAGACAATCGTGAGTAAGATGTGGCACCGCTTCGTCGGCGCTGCCGTTCTGGCTGTGCTGGTGGCGGGTTGTTCGACGATGAATGTCGGCGACGCGCCGAAGCTCCAGAAGACCGCCGCGTGGGCGATCCTGCCGATCGCGAACACGACGGAGACACCCGATGCCGGCCAACGTGCCGAGAGCATTGCCCAGAGCATTCTGGTGCAGAACGGCTTCACCGACCTGCACCGTTATGTGGGCGATCCGGACGGCGGCGATTCGCTCGTCGGCGGCAACAACGCGCAAGCACGCGCCCGCGCGCTCGAATGGGCTCGCAAGACGGGCGCCAAATACGCATTGTCGGGCGCTGTGACCGAATGGCGCTACAAGGTCGGCGTCGATGGCGAGCCTGTCGCCGGTGTGACGTTCGACGTCATCGATGTCTCGAATGGAAGCATCGTCTGGAGCGCGACCGGCAGCCGCAGCGGCTGGAGCCGTTCGAGTCTGGCCGGTGTCGGTCAGACGTTGATCCGCAATCTGCTGGCACCGCTGGCACAACAGTGACGCAATCATCGTGAAAACCGCGACTCAACAGGACGCTGCAATCGACGCGAAGCCCGGTGGCCCGGAACAGGTGCGACACTCGGCGCCGTTCGGCAACGTGAGCACCTATGGCCGCCTGATTGCGCCGGCAGTGACGCGCCCGGTGGCGGTGTTCGAGGTGATCACGGGCATGGCGCTCGCGGTGGCTATCGCCTGGCTGCTTCGCCCCGGCGATCCGCTGCTCATCGGGCTGGGATTTCCGTGGATATGGCTCGTCGCCCTGGTCATGGCGCTGCGCTACGGCGCGCTGCTTGGCGTGGTGGCGGGGCTCGTGCTCGCAGGCGTCTGGTACGGTCTGTACGGCCGTCTCGGCGAGCCGTTCCCGGCGACGTTCTTCGTTGGCGGCTTTACGATGATCGTCATTGGCGGACACTTCTGCGACATCTGGGGCAATCGTGCGACACGTGCACGCGGCATCAACACGTATCTGAACGACCGCCTCGTCGCCATCACGAACAATCATTACCTGTTGCGTGTCTCGCACGAACGGCTCGAGCGTGATCTGCTCACCAAGCCAAGTACGATGCGCGACGCCATCATGCGTCTGCGCGAGCTGACCGTCTCGGACGAGGTGAGCGCCGCGAGCGAGCAGTTGCCGAATGCACAGCCGATGCTGGAATTTGCAGCGCTGACGTGTCAGATCGAAGTGGCGTCGGTCTATCCGGTGCGACGGGGGCATCTCGTCCCGACGGCGGTCGCGAGCGTGGGTGAAGCGTTCGCGCCGGAAGAGGGCGATCCGCTCGTGCAGACCTGTCTGCGCGAAGGCACGCTCTCGCATGTTCGAGACGACGTGAGCGTCGGCGAAGCCAGCGCCTATATCGTGTGTGCGCCGCTCACCGACACGGACGGCAACATCAATGGCCTGTTGATCGTGCGCCGCATGTCGTTCCTCGCGCTCAACCACGACAACCTGCAACTGCTGCTGGTGCTGCTGGCCTATTACGCCGACGGTGTGGCGCAGCAGGGCGTGGTGGCCAGCGTACGCCGGGAAGTGCCGAGCGTGCCCTACGACTTTGCTCTGGAGCTTGGCCGCCTTTCTCGCATGAAGCGCCAGAGCGGCATTCAGTCCTCGCTGGTGGCGCTCGTCTTCCCGCGCGGGGCGAGCGGCGACTCGCTGTTCGAGCAGACGGTGCGTTCGCGTCGGGCCCTCGACGCGTTGTGGATTCAATCGACCCCCCGGCAGCAGATTGCCATTGCGCTCATGCCCATTACCGACGAGAGCGGGATCGACGGTTATCTCATCCGCATCGAGAGCGCACTGCGTCAGCAGTACGGACTGGATTTCCAGACCGGTCACGTGGCGGTGCACTCCGCGAGCGTGGACGAGCGCGCGCCGGGCGAGGGACTGAGCAAACTGCTGGAGCGGTGCCGCGATCATGCTTAAGAAACTGCTGGCGTTCGTGCTCGGTGTGCTGGCCTTGCTTGCGCAGGCCCAGGCCGTGCGCACGCTCTTCGAGCCGGCCGGGAGTATCGACCCGCTCGTGGTCTTTTTCGGATGGCAATTGCTCACGGCGGTGCTCACGGCGACATTCGTTCGCTCGGTGCTGCCGGAGCATTACCACGGGCGCACCGGCGCGTTCTGGCACAGCCTGGCGATCAGCCTGTTCATGCCGGTCGGCGGCCTGCTGCTGTTTCTCGGTGTGATGGCGATCGGCTTCGTATTCCCGGCGCCGCGAGAACTCGCGCGCTCCGGGGCGGTCGACCGTCCGGAGTTCGTGACCTACCTCGTCTCGCGCGTCACGCACGGCGCGGGCGCTCGACTGCGTGCGCGGTTGCGCAACACGCAAGGGTCGAGCGAGGATCGCGTGGCCGCCCTGGTGTCGGTGCAAGCGCTGCCTTCGCGCGCGACCGGGGAGATCATGCGCGATCTGCTGGCCGATCCGGTGGAAGAGATCCGGCTGCTTGCGTACGGAATTATCGACGGTGTCGAAAAGCAGATCATGCAGCGTATTTTCGATGCCCGAACCCAGCGCGAGCGTGCCACCAACGACGATGAGCTCGCCGACGCGAACCATCGGCTCGCCGAGTTGTACTGGGAGCTGATCTATCAGAACCTGGTGCGCGGCGAGGTGTACCGATTCACGATGGAGCGGGTGGAGAACTTCGCGCGCGAGGCACTCGCGCATCGCGAGAGCGACGCGGCCATGTGGTACGTGCTGGGCCGTTGTGCGCTGCTGCGCCAAGATCCGGAGCAAGCGGAGCGATGTCTGCTGCGCGCCGAGTCCTATCAATTTCCTGCGGACCGGCTCGTACCCTGGCTTGCCGAAGTCGCGTTCCTCAAACATCAATACGGACGGGTCGGGCAGATGCTCGCCGGCCTCGGGAATGGCGGCGCCACCCCGACGCTGCAACCCGTCATGCGTTTCTGGACCCGCTAATGCATACCAACGAACGTCGTGCCGACTCGGCCGACATCGCTTTGCTGCTCGAAGGCACCTTCCCGTATGTGCGGGGCGGGGTGTCGTCCTGGGTGGATCAGATGATCCGTGCGTTCCCGGACCTGACGTTCGCCGTCGTGTTCATCGGCAGCCGTCGTGACGATTACGGCGACATGGTCTACCCGTTGCACGACAACATCGTGCACTTCGAAGCCCATTATCTGTACGAATTCGAGCCGCCCGCACCAGTGCGCGGCACGGAGGGCGACGCGCAAGCGTTCGCGCAGATGGACAAGATGCATGACATGCTGCGCCGTCGCGACGACCTGCAAGGCATTGGCAAGCTGATTCACGACGTGATTCCGATGCTCGCCGAAGACGGCGAGATCAGCGAGGCCAACTTCCTGCACAGCCGGCGCTCGTGGGACATGATCACCGATCGCTACAAGAAATATTGTCTGGACCCATCGTTCACGGACTATTTCTGGACGGTCAGAATCATGCACAAGCCGCTGTGGCAGCTCGCGCGTATCTGCGATCAACTGATTCCGGCCAAGGTCTACCACACGGTTTCCACCGGTTACGCGGGCTTTTTGGGGGCATTGCTGCGCTTCAAACACCAGCGTCCGCTGCTGGTCTCGGAGCACGGCATCTACACCAAGGAACGCAAGATCGATTTGTTGCAGAGCCAATGGATTCGCGACAATCGCGGGCTGTTCGAGCGCGACATTTCGCAGGTCGGCTATTTTCAGAACCTGTGGGTGCGCTTTTTCGAAGCGATGGGACGCGTGTGCTACGAGGCGGCCGATGAAATTACCGCCCTCTTCGAAGGCAACCGTCTGCGTCAGATCGCCGACGGCGCGCCCGAGCACAAGACACGTAACACCCCCAACGGCATTGCGGTCGAGCGCTTTGCCCCGCTGCGTGCGCAGCGGCCCGCCGATATCCCGCCGGTCGTGGCCTTGATCGGCCGGGTGGTGCCCATCAAGGACATCAAGACGTTCATTCGTGCGATTTTTATCGCGAGCCGGCAGATGCCCGGGCTGCAAGGCTGGGTGGTCGGTCCCGAGGCCGAAGATCCGGCCTACGCGCAGGAGTGTCGCGACATCGCCACGAGTCTGGGCATGGAAGACAATCTGCGGTTCATGGGCTTCCAGAAAGTGTCGGACATTCTGCCGCAGATCGGTCTCATGGCGCTGTCGTCGATTTCCGAAGCGCTGCCGCTGGTGGTGCTCGAAGCCTATGCCGCAGGGGTGCCGGTGGTGACGACCGATGTCGGCTCGTGCCGCCAACTGGTCGAGGGGCTGGGCGACGAGGATCGCGCCATCGGGCCGGCCGGCAAGGTGGTGCAGATTGCCAACCCGGAGCACTTCGCCCAGGCGCTGCTGGACATGCTGGAGCCGGCCACGTGGCACGCGGCCCAGCGCGCGGCGATTACCCGTGTGGAGCGTTATTACACGATGACCCAGATGCAGGACGCCTATCGCAGTCTGTACGAGACACTCCTGGCGCGTCCCGCCGCCGGGGCGGTTGCGGGAGACCACTGATGGCTGGCATTGGCTTCGAGCTGCGCAAGATTCTCCGGCGCGATACGCTGACCAGCACACTGGCGGCCTACGGCTACGCCGGGGTCATCAGCGCGGGTCCGCTGATTCTGTCGATTCTCGGCATTCTGCTCATTGGCTTGATGAGCCTGACGGTGGTGCAGCCGCCGGGACTCATTGTGCAGTTTCAGGTGTCGGTGACTTATCTGATTGCCTTCAGCCTGATCGTGACCGGCATATTGCAACTCTCGTTCACGCGCTTTCTGAGCGATCGGCTGTTCGAGCGGCGTCCCGATCTGGTGCTGCCCAACTACAACGCGGTGGCGCTGGTGACGACGGTCGGCACGGGGGTGCTCGGCCTCATTCTCGCGTTGACCGCGTTCCGTGGCCTGTCGACAGGCTATCGGCTGCTCATGCTCACGGGCTTCGTGATCGTGAGCAACATCTGGATCGGCGTGCTGTTTCTCACGAGCGTGAAGCAGTATCGCGCCATTCTGGCGATCTTCTTCGTGGGTTATGGCGTGACGGTGGTGAGTGCGGTGTTGCTCAACCGCTACGGCCTCGAAGGACTGCTCGGTGGCTTTGTCATCGGTCACCTGATCCTGCTGCTCGGCATGGTCTGCCTGATTCATCGTAACTATCGCACGGACGACTATTTGCTCTGGCAGGTATTCAGGCGGCGCTTTTCGTACCCGTCGCTCATGTTCGTGGGCTTCCTGTTCAATCTGGGCATCTGGCTCGACAAGCTGATGTTCTGGTTCTACCCCGTGACGGGACAGGACGTGATCGGCCCGCTGCGCGCATCGGTGATTTACGATCTGCCGGTGTTCATCTCGTACCTATGCGTGATTCCGGGGATGGCGGTGTTCCTGCTGCGTATCGAGACGGACTTCGTCGAATACTACGACCAGTTCTTCAACGCCGTGCGCACCGGCGGCACGCTCAAGTACATTGAAGAATCGCGCGACATGATGGTGCGCTCGGTACGCACCGGGCTGTACGAAATCCTGAAGATCCAAGCGGTTGTCACGCTGGTTATCTTCGCGTTCGGCGACAAGTTGTTGCGCCTGATCGGAATTTCGGTACTGTATTTGCCGCTGCTGCATATCGATGTCATTTCGGCGAGCCTGCAGGTGCTGTTCCTCGGCATTCTGAACATCTTCTTCTATCTGGACCGGCGTTGGACGGTGCTGGGGCTCACGGCGGCCATGGTCGTCGCCAACGGCGTATTCACGTGGGGCACGCTGATGCTCGGACCCAATACCTACGGGTACGGTTTTGCGCTCGCGCTGCTGCTGGTCGTGATGGTGGCGATGCAGTTGCTCGATCGCCGGCTCGATGCGCTGGAATACGAAACCTACATGCTGCAACAGCAACGCTGACGACACCGCTTCGGATCGCTATGTTTGACAAAACGATGCAGCCTCGCCCGGCCTGGTGGCGCCGCCCATTGGCACGCTTCATGGGCGGTGTGGTGGGGGTCTTCGCCGGCTTCTTTCTCAATACGGCATCGGCGCAACCGCCTGCGGTGGGCCGCATCGCCTTTTTCTACGGCGAAGCGCTCGATCCGGCAGCGCTCGCCGGTTACGATCAGGTGGTGGTCGAGCCCGACAACGGCTTCGTGCCCAAGGCCGCCGAGGCCGCCGGCACCGAGCCGCGTGGCATGCGCTGGATCGCGTATGTCAGCGTGGGCGAAGTGCTGCCCTCGCGCGACTACTACGCTGCGATTCCCAAGGCCTGGCGTATCGGTCGCAACGGCGACTGGAAGTCGGAAGTGATCGATCAGGCCGCCCCCGGTTGGCCCCAGTTCTTTGTGGAAAAGGTGATCGCGCCACTGTGGGCCAAGGGCTATCGCGGATTCTTTCTCGACACGCTCGATTCGTATCAACTGATGGCGAAGACCGACGCCGAGCGTGCGCGTCAGCAAGCGGGCCTGGTTGCCGTCATCCAGCGGATTCACCGGCGCTTCCCACGTGCGGAACTCATTCTGAATCGCGGATTCGAGCTGATGCCGCAGGTACATGACAACGTGTCGGCCGTGGCGTTCGAGTCGCTTTATCGCGGGTGGGACGAGGCGAATCAGCGCTACGTGGCGGTGCCCGAAGACGCGCGTGCCTGGTTGCTCGCGCGCGCCCGTGAGGTGCGCGAGCGCTACGACTTGCCGGTCATCGCCATCGATTACTGCGCGCCCGCCGATCTCGCGTGCGCCCAGCAGACCGTGGCGCAGATCCGCGCGCAGGGCCTCATTCCCTATGTGGGCGACGGGCACCTCATGCGCATCAATCCGGCTGCGGCGCAGGACTGACCAGCGGCATTGCGCGACAGATCTAACAAGGCAGAAAGCAATCCCGGCAAGCGGTTGGAGCAACGCCGGAAATCCGACAGATACAACGCCAGGCGAGCGCAACCGATCACTCGGCGGATGCGCTCGCGCTGCGCTTGTCCAATCGACTTTGGAGGGTAGGTCATGTGTGGAATCGTGGGCGGCGTGGCACGTCGCGACGTGGTACCGGTGCTGGTCGAAGGGCTGCGCCGTCTCGAATATCGTGGCTACGACTCGTGTGGTGTCGCCGTACTCGACGCTGGACACCGGCTCGCACGCGTGCGCAGCGTGTCCCGGGTCGCCATGTTGCAGGCGCAACTCGCCGAAGCGGCCATGGGCGCGCCGCTGGGCATTGCCCACACGCGTTGGGCCACCCATGGCGCACCTGCAACGCAGAACGCACATCCGATCTTCTCGCGCGAGCGGATCGGTCTCGTGCACAACGGCATCATCGAGAACCACGAGGTTCTGCGCGACGCGCTGCGTGCACAAGGTTACGAATTCGCGAGCGAGACCGACACGGAAGTCATCGCCCATCTGGTCGATGCCCATTGCCAGGCCAGCGACGGCGGCGACCTCGTCCACGCGGTGCGTCTGGCCATCGCGCAATTGCAGGGGGCGTACGCCATCGCGGTCATCAGCAAGGACGCACCTGAGCGCATGGTATGCGCGCGTCAGGGATCGCCGCTCGTGGTCGGCTTTGCGGCGGATGGGCATTTCCTCGCTTCCGATGCGTTGGCGCTTGCCGGTCACTGCGACCGGTTCATGTATCTGGAGGAAGGCGACGTGGCGCTGCTCACGCCCGATCGCGTGACGGTGTTCGACGCGCAGGGCGTGGTTATCGAGCGTGCCGTGCGCGAGATGGCGACGTATCAGTCCGAAGTCGCCCTGGGTCCGTATCAGCACTACATGCAGAAGGAAATCTTCGAACAGCCGCGCGCGATTGCGGACACGATTTCCGATGTCACCGCGTTTTCCCCGGCATTGTTCGGCGATGCCGCGATCGGGGTCCTGCCGCGCGTGAACAGCGTGCTGATCCTCGCATGCGGTACGAGCTATTACGCGGGCCTCACCGCCAAGTACTGGCTCGAGGCGCTGGCGGGCATTCCCACGCAAGTCGAGATCGCGAGCGAGTATCGCTATCGCGAGTCGGTGCCCAATCCGCAGGCGCTGGTCGTCACCATCTCGCAATCGGGGGAGACGGCCGACACGCTCGCCGCGCTCAAGCATGCGCAGCAACTTGGACACAATCACACGCTGGCGATCTGCAACGTCGCGACGAGTGCGCTGGTGCGGCAAACGGCGATGTCGTTCATCACGCGTGCGGGTACGGAAATCGGCGTGGCGTCGACCAAGGCATTCACCACGCAACTCGTGTCGCTCTTCATGCTCGCTGTCACGCTTGGCATCGAGCGCAAGCGGATCGATGCGGCCGAAGCTGCGCGTCATCTCGCGCAGTTGCGTCATTTGCCGGCAGCCCTCACGAGCGTGCTTGCGCTCGAGCCCCAACTCATCGCCTGGGCTTCGCAATTTGCCGATGTTCCGAGTGCCCTGTTCCTCGGGCGCGGGCTGCATTACCCGATCGCGCTGGAGGGAGCGCTCAAGCTCAAGGAGATCTCGTATATTCACGCCGAAGCGTATCCCGCGGGTGAGCTCAAGCACGGACCGCTGGCGCTGGTGAGCGAGCAGATGCCCGTGGTCACCGTCGCGCCGAACGACGTGCTGGTGGAGAAGCTGAAGTCGAATATGCAGGAGGTGCGTGCACGGGGCGGTGAACTCTACGTGCTGGCCGATGGCGATATGCGGATTGCCAGCGCGGACGGCATTCGTGTCATTCGGATGCCGGAACATTACGGCGAACTCTCGCCCGTGCTTCACGTCGTGCCGCTGCAACTGTTGGCATATCATACGGCGTGTGCCCGCGGTGCCGACGTCGACAAGCCACGTAATCTGGCGAAATCGGTTACCGTCGAATAGCTAACGGATGGAAGGCCTCAAAGGCAAAGCATGAAAAATCTCGGAACTATCCTCGTAACCGGCGGCGCCGGTTATATCGGCTCGCATACGTGCGTCGAGCTGCTGGCCCACGGCTATGACGTGGTCATTCTCGATAATCTGGTCAACAGTCACCGCGAAGCGGTTCGGCGGATCGGCGAAATAGCCGGCCGCGCTCCCGTCTTCATCGAGGGCGACGCGTGCTCGAAACCCGTGCTGGATGACCTGTTTACGCGCTTCGGCGTTACCGGCGCGATTCACTTTGCCGCGCTCAAGGCGGTGGGCGAGTCGGTCGAGAAGCCGCTCGCTTACTATCGCAACAACGTGGACAGCCTGCTCACGCTGGTCGAGACGATGCAGTCCCACGGTGTCAAGGATCTTGTGTTCAGTTCCTCGGCCACCGTGTACGGCAATCCGGCCACGGTGCCCATCGACGAGTCGTTCCCGCTATCGGCGACGAATCCGTATGGTCAGACCAAGCTCATGGCCGAGACGATTCTGAACGACGTCGCGAAGTCGGACCCGAGCTGGCGCATTGCGCTGCTGCGCTACTTCAATCCGGTGGGCGCGCACGAGAGCGGACGCATCGGCGAAGATCCGGCCGATGTGCCGAACAACCTCATGCCGTTCGTGGCGCAAGTCGCGGTTGGCAAGCGCCCGCGTCTGCGCGTCTTCGGTGGCGACTGGAATACCTCCGACGGCACGGGCATGCGCGACTATATCCACGTGGTGGATCTTGCCCGGGGGCACTTGGCCGCGCTCGACGCGCTCAAGCGACTGGACCGGGGCTTTACGGTCAACCTGGGCACCGGACGCGGCTACACCGTTCTGCAGATCGTGAAAGCGTTCGAAGCCGCGAGCGGCCGGCCGGTGTCTTACGAGATCGTCGAGCGTCGCGCCGGTGATATCGGCAACTGCTATGCGGCGACCGCCCTGGCACGCGATCTGATCGGCTGGGAAGCCGAGTTCGGCATCGATCGCATGTGCGCCGATCACTGGCGCTGGCAAATGCAGAACCCGAACGGTTACCGGTAGACCGTAGCGATGACGTCCGCTTCGTCTTCCTTCTCGTCGGCGGTCGTTTTCGAGGACAGGACGCCGACGTAACGGTTTGCGTTGTTCTCAGGCGCCATCCGGGGAAGTTGGCGGGTGTCCGAGGGCGCGGCGGGCGTGCGCACCGTAGGGGACGGATCTACGGCAGATTCTCCCGGAAGATGACCTGACTGCGGTTCGCCTCGATCCCGGCAGTCAGTTCGCGCTTCTCGCGCAGATTGGCGAAGATGCGCACGCAGTTCATGATGGCGCTCTGCGGGCTTTGGGTGATGACGGCGTCCATCGAGCCGTCGATCAGCAGCGCCCGGGTATCGGGCGTCAAGCCATGCCCGATGAATACGATCCTGTGCTGCTTGCCAGCCTCCCTGAGGGCCTGGCCGACGCCTTCCGAGCCACCACCGATGTTGTAGATCGCAGCGAGATCGGGGTGCTGCTCGAGCAACGCCCGCGTCTGCCGGTAGTTGACCGCTTCATCGTCATACCCCTCCCGAAGCCCCACGACCTGCATATGCGGGTACTGTTCCGCGAAGAGTTGCAGAAACCCGGCCTCACGCTCGACGTGCGCCTTGTAGCTGAGCGACCCCGCAATGAGCGCCACTTTCGTGTGTCGCTTCGCCCCGACGAAGCGCGCGATGAGGTACGCCGCCGTTCGCCCGGCCGATCCGTTGTCCAGCCCCACGTAGGCGATGCGCCGCGAGTGAGACAGATCGGAGATCAGCGTCACGGCAGCCACGCCCTCGTCGGCCAGCGTATTCACGGCTTCACGCACCTTGGGATGCTCCAGCGGCATGAACGCCACCCCGTTGCATCCACGTCCACGCCGCAACAGCGCGGCTGACAATACGTCCGGATCGAATCCCTGGATGAACTGCACGCGACAGTTCACGTTGTAAGGCGCCCATTGGTTTTGCGAGCACTGCACCCATTCGCCGAGCATGCGAAGGAACTTGCTGCTGCGATCGGGCAGCACGAACAACACCTGTGTCGGGGGTGTTGCGCGCACCGCCTCAAGCGCCGGCTCGGGCAAGTATTGCAGTTCACCCGCCGCATGCAGCACGCGCTGCGCGGTCGTTTGTCGCACCCCCTCGCGGCGGTGCAATACCCGATCGACCGTTGCCGTGGAGACGCCCGCCAGTCGCGCAATGTCGGCCAGGTTGGGCATGTTTCGTCGCATTCGCTCCCCCCTCGATGTGTCGTGCGGCAACGAATTCGCATCACGCGCCGTCGCCTCCGTCACCACAGCATACTTCATCAAACTACATCAAATCGCATCATGAATTCCGGTTGGTCGATTACGGGTTTGCGACCTATCGTACGACTTCAAGACGTGCCGGAATGCAGGACCCAGCAGGTACGCGAACGAACAGGAGACATCGTGATGGCAGCAGCAAGCGAGTTGGCGCCGCGTCGGCTGGAGGGACGGGTTGCGTTGGTGTTCGGCGCGGGATCGGTCGGCGACGGGTGGGGCAACGGCAAGGCGGCGGCCGTCGCCTATGCCCGCAACGGCGCGCGAGTCGTGGCCATCGACCTTCAGCAGGAAGCCGCCGATATCACCCGTCACGTCGTCGCCAGCGAAGGCAACGACGCCATTGCGCTCGCCGCAGACGTCACTCGTTGGGCTGATGTGCAACGGGCCGTAGCGGCTGCGATGAACGCATACGGTCGCATCGACATCTTGCACAACAATGTCGGCATCACCTCCCAGGGCGGTCCCGTGGAGACTACGGAGGAAGTCTGGGATCGCGTAATGACGGTCAACGTCAAGAGCATGTTCCTCACGTGCAAGGCCGTGCTGCCGATCATGCAGGCGCAGGGCAGCGGCGCGATCGTCAACATTGGCGCCCTCGGCGGCGTTCGCTGGACGGGCTATGCCTATTGCGCCTATGCGGCATCCAAAGGCGCGGTGAATTCCCTTACACAGAGCGTGGCGCTGCAGTATGCGGCGCAGGGCATCCGGGCGAACTGCATTCTGCCGGGCGTGATGGACACGCCACACATCTACGAGCAGATTTCCGGCTTCTACACGAGCGCGCAGGAGATGGTGGATGCGCGTAACCGGCTGTCCCCGACCGGTCGCATGGGCGATGGCTGGGACGTTGCGAATGCGGCGGTGTTTCTGGCGTCGGACGAGGCTCGGTATATCAACGGCGTGGAATTGCTCGTCGACGGCGGCATGCACGTACGCTGCAATTGACGTCACGCAATCGGGCGGACCGTCCGGTTGTCGGGGTGTCAACTTTTCGCGCCGCCGCGCCTCCCGCCGCGCCGACGCTTGTGCAATAACCACAATATCAGGAGACATGCGGATGACCAACTCAACTTCTCAGGGCCGACGCAACGTTTTGCGCGCGCTTTCTGCCTTGCCTGCACTGGGTGTCGCGGGCGTCGCCAGCGTGACCGGCGTGACCGGATTGCTGCCGCGCACGGCGCGTGCCGCGACGCCGGAATACGTGTTCAAGTACGGCAACAACCTGCCGGTCAGTCATCCGCTCAACGTTCGGGCACAGGAGGTCGCCGCGCGCATCGCCACCGAGAGCAAGGGGCGCATGGCGTTGCGCATCTTCCCGAACAATCAGCTCGGCGGCGACACCGACATGCTCGCGCAGGTGCGCAATGGCGGCATCGACATTTTCAATGCCGGCACGATGGTTATCGCAACGCTCGCGCCGATCAGCGCGATTACCGCAGTCGGCTTTGCGTTCTCCCGCTACGACCAGGTATGGCAGGCGGTCGACGGCAAGCTTGGCAACACCATTCGCGACGCCTTCGCGAAGACGGGGCTCTATACCTTCGAGAAGATGTGGGACAACGGCTTCCGTCAGATCACGAGCGGCAACAAGCCGATCGCGAAGGCGGCCGACCTCGCGGGGATGAAGATTCGCGTGCCCGTGAGCCCGATGGGCATTTCGCTGTTCAAGTCGTTGCAGGCGTCGCCGACCAGCCTTCAATTCAGCGAGGTCTACTCGGCACTCCAGACGCGCGTCGTCGACGCACAGGAGAACCCGCTCGCCATCGTGGAGACGGCGAAGCTCTACGAAGTGCAGAAGTTCTGCTCGATCACGAACCATAGTTGGGACGGCTATCACCTTGTCGTGAACGGCCGTTCGTGGCGTGCACTGCCGGACGACCTCAAGGTCATCGTCGCACGCGCGTTCAACGAGGCGGCCCTGCAGCAGCGTGAAGACGTCTACAAGCTCAACACGGGTCTGCAGAACGAGCTATCGAGCAAGGGACTCGCGTTCAATGCCGCGGCGCCCGAGACCTTCCGCACGCAGTTGCAACAATCGGGCTACTACGCCGAGTGGAAGAAGAAGTTCGGACCCGAAGCATGGGCGCTCCTCGAAGCGACGGCCGGCAAGGTGGCATGACATGAACCCCCGTCCTGCGCATTCCTCGCACGGCGTATCCGCCGGGGACCCATTGCCGGCGAGTGGGGCCGCCGACATGCCGGCGCATGGCTGGCGCGCGTTCGTCGGCGGACTCGACCGCGCGTTGGGCTGGCTCACTGAGATTCCGGCGGCATTGCTGGTGCTCGCAGACATCGTCGTCATGCTCGCCGGTGTGATCGCGCGCTACGTGTTCCATGCGCCGTTGGTCTGGGGAGACGAGCTGGCAGGCATCCTGTTTCTCTGGATGTCGATGCTCGGTGCCGTGGTCGCGCTGCGGCGCGGCGAGCATATGCGCATGACGGCCTTCGTCGGCAAGGCGTCTGCTTCCACACGGGCGTTCCTGGACGTACTCGCGATTGCCGCTGCCCTCGCGTTCCTCGTGCTGATCGCGCATCCGGCCTACGAGTATGCGTCGGAGGAGGCGTTCGTGATCACGCCCGCGATGGAGATCAGCAACGCCTGGCGCGCTGCCGCGTTGCCGGTCGGCGTGGGGCTCATGCTTGTGGTGAGCGTGTTTCGACTGCTACGCATTGCGCCAGTCAGGCGTGTCATCCAGGCCGGTGGGCTGGTGGCGGCCGTGTGCGTCGGCTTCTGGTTGCTCGGGCCTGTGCTCGAACCGCTTGGGCGCTGGAATCTGGTCATCTTCTTCGCGGGCGTTGTCGGTGCGTGCGTGTTCGCCGGGGTACCGATCGCGTTCTCGTTCGCCCTGGCCACGTTCGGCTTTCTGGCGCTGACCACGCGCACGCCACTGGTCGTGCTCGTGGGGCGCATGGACGAAGGCATGTCGCACCTGATCCTGCTCGCCGTGCCGCTGTTTGTCTTCCTCGGGCTGCTGATCGAGATGACAGGCATGGCGCGCGCGATGGTGCAGTTTCTCGCGAGCCTGCTCGGCCATGTGCGCGGCGGCTTGAGCTATGTGCTCATCGGCGGCATGTACCTGGTCTCGGGGATCTCGGGCTCCAAGGCTGCCGATATGGCGGCTATCGCGCCTGTGCTGTTTCCCGAGATGAAGCAGCGGGGCGCCGACCCGGGCGATCTCGTGGCGTTGCTGGCGACGACCGGTGCGCAGACCGAGACCATTCCACCATCGATCGTGCTCATCACCATCGGATCGGTGACCGGGGTATCGATTTCAGCGCTGTTCACGGGCGGCTTGTTGCCCGGCGTGGTCCTCGGTGTCGCGCTGTGCAGCGTGGTGTGGTGGCGTTATCGCCACGAGGACCTGTCCGGTGTGAAGAAGGCGACGAAAGGCGAGGTGCTGCGCGCATTCATGTACGCATTACCGGCGGTCGCGCTGCCATTCGTGATTCGTGCGGCGGTCGTCGAAGGCATTGCGACAGCGACCGAAGTGTCGACCATCGGGATCGCGTATTCGGTGTTGGCCGGTCTGTTCCTCTACCGCAGGTTCGATACACGGCGCTTGTTGCCGATGCTGATCGAGACTGCAGCCCTGTCGGGGGCGATCATCTTCATCATCGGCGCTGCGACGGGCATGGCGTGGGGGCTGACGCAATCGGGCTTCGCGCAGGACTTCGCCGCTGCGATGGAGCGTGTGCCCGGCGGTGCCGCCGGCTTCATCGTCGTTTCGATTGCCGCATTCATCGTGCTTGGCAGCGTGCTCGAAGGCATACCTGCCATCGTCCTGTTCGGGCCGTTGATGTTCCCGATCGCACGCGCCGTCGGCGTGCACGAGGTGCATTACGCCATGATCGTGGTCCTCTCGATGGGATTGGGCCTGTTCGCGCCGCCGTTCGGGGTGGGGTACTACGCGGCGTGCGCCATCGGCAAAGTCGATCCTGCAAAGGGCATGCGCGCGATCTGGGGCTATCTCGCGGCGCTTATCGTCGGCTTGATCTGCGTGGCGGCGATTCCCTGGATCTCGGTCGGCTTCCTTCGCTGACGACCCGGACGCGCCTCTCGAAGCGGCAAGGACAGCAATACGCGCGCACTCATCACCACCACAGGCGAGCGCGGCACGCGACGCCGCCCCGACAAGCATGACGCGCATGACCCGAATGACGCCGCACGGCCGTGCCCAGCGCACCAGACAACAACAGGAAAACCCATGAGCAGATTCTTCGGCGAGATTCGCCAGGTGGCATACCTCGTGCCCGATATCGAGGCGGCAATGACCTATTGGTCGAACGTGCTCGGTGTGGGGCCGTGGTACTACAACCCCAAGGTCCCGATCCGCAACTACCTGTATCGCGGTCAGCGCTTCGAGCCGCATAACGCCGTGGCGCTGGCGAACGCGGGGAACCTGCAGATCGAATTGCTGCAGATCCGCAACGACGTACCTTCGATGTATCGTGACTTCCTCGCCGCTGGGCGCAGCGGGGCACAGCACGTCGCCTACTGGACCGAACACTTCGACGAAGATCTGGCGCGAGCGCGCGCCGCCGGGTTCGACGTGTGCATGAGCGGCGAGGTAGGCGAGAACGGTCGCTTCGTCTATTTCGAAGACCGCAGCGACGATCCCGGGTGTCATCCCGGCACGACGATCGAACTGTCCGAAGTCGCGGGCCCGAAGGGCAAGCTCTTCAAGATGATTCGCGAGGCCGCCGCCGCATGGGACGGCACCGATCCCGTGCGGGCCTTTCCGGATCTCACGACACTATGAGCGCGATGCTGTCAGCCACGTATCTGATCGAGACGCCGCTCGATCCGTGCAAGGTGGCCGAAGTCATGGCCGGCGAGCAGTCCTGCGGCACGTTCACCCGCGTCGCGGGCGAGACCGACGCGCTGCGCGCGCGAGCGCGCGCCGTCGTCGAAGCGGTCGAACGCCTGGGCGACGCCGCGCGGCCGTCGTTGCCGAATGCCTTCCTCGAGCGTAAGGGCGTGAACGGCCCATGGCACCGTGCCCGGGTGCGGATTGCGTTTCCCTGCGATAACGTCGGCGCGAATCTGCCGACGCTTGCGGCCACGCTCGCTGGCAACCTGTTCGACCTCGGCGAGGTGACCGGACTCCGCCTCGAGCGCATTGCGCTGCCGTCGCACTACCGCCAGCAGTTCGCATTTCCTCGCTACGGTATCGCGGGCACGCGTGCGGCCACGGGGGTGCGCGAAGGCGCCTTGGTCGGCACGATCCTCAAGCCGAATGTCGGCATGCGCGCGAGCGAGACGGCGGCGCTGGTCGAGCGGCTGTGCGCCGCAGGTGTCGATTTCATCAAGGATGACGAAGTCTGCGCGAACCCCGTGCATGCGCCGCTGGCGCAGCGCGTGCCCGCAGTGATGGCCGCCGTACGCGAGCATCGCGCGCGCACCGGCAAACAGGTCATGGTCGCGTTCAACATCACGGACGAAACCGACGCGATGCGACGCCATGCCGACCTGGTCGCGCGCGAAGGCGGCAATTGCGTCATGGTCAGTCTGAACTGGTGCGGGTTCTCCGCAGTGCAGACGCTGCATCGACACACCGACCTTGCGATCCACGCGCATCGGAATGGTTACGGTGCAATGTCGCGCGAGCCGATGCTGGGCATTGGCTTCCAGGCATACCAGACGCTTTGGCGACTCGCAGGTGTCGATCACATGCATGTTCACGGCTTGCAAGGAAAATTCGCGCAATCCGATGAAGAGGTCATCGAATCGGCGCACGACTGCTACGCGCCGCTGGCGTTCGATGCGGGGCAAAGCGGCGCAGCCGCCGATTGCGTGATGCCGGCATTCTCGTCGGGCCAGTGGGCTGGCACCGTGCCTGCAACCTGGCGCGCCGTAGGCCGCGACGATCTGCTCTTCATGGCCGGCGGGGGCATTCTGGCGCATCCGGACGGCCCTGCGGCGGGCGTACAGAGTCTGCGCGACGCCTGGCAGGCGGTGCGCGCCGGACGGTCGCTCGAGGAGGCGTCTCGCGAAGCGCCCGCACTGGCGGCCGCATTGCGTTTCTTCGGACATTGAGCGTCGCGGCCATGCCTATCGAATCTCGAACGGATATGACGCATCGCCCGCAAGTGCTTTACTACGGCGATGACTTCACCGGCGCTACGGACACATTGGCGAGCGCGGCAAGTGCCGGATTGCGCAGCGTCCTGCTGTTCGCGCCACCTGACGCAGCGCGTCTTGCCACCCTCGGAGCTCTCGACTGTCTGGGCATCGCAGGCGTGTCGCGCTCGCTCGCGCCGGCGCGCATGCGCGAGGAACTGACCCCGATAGCGGAACTGGCGCGACGATTGCAGCCGAGCGTGCTGCACTACAAGACCTGCTCGACGTTCGATAGCGCGCCGGAGGTGGGCAGCATTGGCGAGGCGATTCGAATGTTGTCGCCGTCGATGCCGGGCGCGCAAGTCGCCATTGTCGGTGGACAACCGAATCTCGGACGCTATTGCCTTTTCGGCAATCTGTTTGCTGCGGCGGGCGCGGGCGGTGAGATCTTTCGCATCGACCGGCATCCCACAATGCGCCGTCACCCGGTGACGCCGATGCACGAAGCCGATCTTCGGCGGCATCTGGCGCAGCAGGGCCTGGGCGACATCGGCCTTGTCCCGTGGACCTGCTATGCGTCGTCGGCGGGGACGGACGGTGGCGTTGAACCATCGCCGAGTGCAGTGTCCGCACGCGTCGAAGCGCTTCGCGCCGAGGGCGCGGTCAATGTGCTCTGGGACGTGGCGAGGCAAGCCGATTTGCCGCAGATCGGCGCGCAGCTCTGGGATGACGCGGGGCGCGCGCCGTTGCTGGTTGTGGGGCCGAGCAGCGTGACGCAGGCGCTGGCGAGCGCGATGTCGCGGCGCGGCGATGTGCCGCGCGAGCAGGTACCGGCGGCGAAGGGTCCGGTGTTGGTTCTGGCGGGTAGTCTCTCGCCGGTGACTGCGGCGCAGGTGGCGGCTGCGGCGTCATTCGAGGTCGTTCGGCTCGACGCCGCAAGACTGATCGAGCCGAACGGGCGTTACTGCGCCCGGGCGGCCGGCGAACTGGCCAGGCACCTTCGCGCCGGACGCCACACACTGGCCTGTACCGTTCCGTCGAACGGCCCGGCGACGCAGGGTCCGGCAGTGCCTGCCCTGGCATTGGCGCAGGCGGGCGGACGTCTGCTCAGACAGGTGCTGGACGAAGTCCCCGTCGCACGCATGGCGATTGCCGGTGGCGACACATCGAGCCACGGGGTGCGCGCGCTCGATGCCTGGGGACTCGACTACGCAGGGAGGGTGTCGCCGGGCGCACCTCTGTGCCGGCTTCGCAGCGACGTGCCGGCGCTCGACGGCATGGAGATTCTGCTCAAGGGCGGGCAGATGGGCGGGGTCGATCTCTTCGAGCGGCTGGTGCACGGGACGTAGCACCAGGCTGCGTCGCTTAGTTCTTGAACGTTCTTGCCGTTTCCTCGGCGGCGAAGCGCAACTCCGGTTCGAACGCGAGCAGGTCGTCGAGCGTGAGGCGTCCGATGGGCGCCTGCACCGCGATGGCTGCGCAGGCGCGATTGCGATTGAGCATGACCGGCACCGCAATCGCGATCAGTCCCTGCAAGTGTTCCTGATTGCTGATGCCCATCTTGCGCCGCCGTGTGCGCTCGAGTTCGGCGCGAAACGCCCCCCGATCGGTATAGGTTTGCTCGGAGAATCTGCGCAACGGGAGAGTTTCGATCAGGCGATCACGCCGTTCCTTCGGCAAAAAACTCAGTAGCAGCTTGCCGCTGGCCGAGCAGTGCATCGGCACGTGCGAACCGGGCTGCAAGTGCATGCGCAGCGGCCACTCCGTCTCGACGCGGTCCACATAGATCACATCGTTGCCCGAGAGCATCGTGAGGTTGCATGTCTCGCCGATGCGCGCGACCAATTGTTCGAGCAAGCCGTGCCGCGCTGCGGCGACGCCCGTTTGCATCAATACGTTGATGGCCAGCGCGCGCACCCGTGGCGAGCACTCGTAGCGGCGGTCGTTGGCGCTGCGCGTGATGAGCCAGGCGTCCTTGAGCTGGGTGAGGATGCGATGCACCGTCTGCTTCGGCAGGCCCAGCGCGTTGACGAGGTCCGTCATCGAGAGTGGGCCGCCCGCCACCGCCAGCGTCTCGAGCACGCGAAACGCCCGCACCGCGGCCGCGTTCGATTGATTCGATGCCGTCATGTCGCCTCCTGACGCGATGTCCGCCGCGGTCATGCGCCGCGGCAACTTGTCTCGACTCGCCACGCGCTCGATCGATCGGGATCGTCGGCGCTGTTTAACGCGATTTTGCATCGTTTTCATTACTTTTGCGGACTTCATCGGTCCCGAATATCGAGACGACCTGTACACCCCCTCGATGTGTCCGGTTTGTCCGGGAATTTGAGACCTGCAACGCAACCCGGTTAGCTAGATTGATGACACAACCCCAAGCGAAAACCGGCGCTTTGCGCCTCAGGAGACATCACATGAATTCACGGGCTTTCGGCGCCGTCATCTCACCGGTCGATATGCAGGCGCAAGCGTCTGCACACGATGTCGACGCGCAGGTCGCGACACTCGTCGCCCGGGCGCGGGCGGCGCAGCGCGATTTCGAGCGGGCGGGCCAACAGGCGTTCGACACGGCGGCCAGCGCGGCGGCATGGGCGATCATGGAGCCGTCGCGCAACCGCCAATTGGCCGAACTGGCGGTCCGCGCGACCGGACTCGGGAACGTCGACGACAAGATCCAGAAGAACTTCCGCAAGACGCTCGGCTTGCTGCGCGACCTGCATGGGCGCAAGACCCACGGTGTCATCGCGCAAGATCCGGCGAAGGGGATCGTCGAGATCGCGCGTCCGGTCGGCGTCGTCGCGGCCATCACGCCATCCACAAACCCGGCCGCCACCCCCGCGAACAAGATCGTCAACGCGCTCAAGTGCGGCAATGCCGTGATCGTCGCACCGTCGCCCAAGGGGCATTCGGCGTGTGCCTTGCTGCTCCGGTTCATTCATGCCGAGTTCCTCAAGGCGGGCCTGTCGCCGGATCTCGTGCAGATGCTGCCCGAGCCGGTCACGAAGGCCGGGACGGCCGCGCTGATGCGTCAGGCGGACCTGATCGTCGCCACCGGCTCTCAGGCGAATGTGCGGATGGCCTACACGAGCGGTACCCCGGCGTTCGGTGTCGGGGCGGGCAACGTGGCGTCCATCGTGACGCAGAGTGCCGACCTGACCGACGCCGCCGTCAAGATCGCGCGCTCCAAGACCTTCGATAACGCAACGAGTTGTTCGTCCGAGAACAGTGTTGTCATCGAGAGCCGCGTCTACGACGCCATGATCGACGCGCTGCGTGCGGTGGGAGGCGTGCTGCTCGATGCCCACCAGAAGCGGGCGCTCGAGGCGGTCATGTGGGTGGATGGCAAGCTGGCCGGCCAATGCACGGCGAAGTCGGCCGATGTGATCGCGCAACTGGCCGGACTTGACGACGTGGCGGCACTGCGACCGGCGTTTCTGATGGTCGAGGAGTCGGGCGTGGGGGCAGACCACCCGTTCTCGGGTGAAAAGCTCTCGCCCGTCCTCTGTGTCTATCGCGCGAGCGACTTCGCCGACGCGGCGTCGCTCGTCGAGCGCATTTATGCCTATATGGGCGCGGGCCATTCGGTCGGCCTGCATGGTACTGACCCGGCGCAGGCAGTGACGCTGGCCGAGACATTGCCGGTCGCGCGCGTGATCGTCAATCAGGCGCATTGCTTTGCGACCGGTGGAAATTTCGACAACGGTCTGCCGTTCTCCCTGTCGATGGGGTGCGGGACCTGGGGGAAGAACAATTTCACCGATAACCTCGGCTTTCGTCAGTATCTGAACGTGACGCGGGTGGCCTTCCCCATCGCGGGCACCGTGCCGGACGTCGACGATTTTCTGGGGGACTATTTCGAGAGGTTCGGACGATGAATGCGCCCATGACATCCGTCCTGATCGCCGACGTCGCGACGCCCGCCCCCCTGACGATGCCTGCGCGCACGCTTCGCGACCTGATCGATGCGCAGGCGGCTGCGTTGGGCGACAAGCCTTACCTGCTCACGACGCGCGAGGCCATCGAATCGGGCGCCGAAGTGCAGGGTGTGCGCGCCACGGACCATCGCGGGCACGACACTCCCACGCTCACCTTCAGCGACTTGCGCGACGACTGCCGCGCGCTCGCACAGCGGTTTGCCGAGGCCGGGCTGTGTCCAGGGGACATCGTGTCCGTGTGCATGGGCAACGGCCTGCAAACGGCGCGCGTGATTCTCGCCTCGATGTACAGCGGTCTCATCGTCAATCCCATCAACCTGCTGTGCCAGCCTTCGCAGTTGCAGTACATCGTCGAGCACTCGGATACGCGGCTGATCTTCGTGTCCGAGGCGATGCAGCCAGCGCTCGCGCAAGCCGTCGACACGGCGCGCGCGCAAGGCATGACGCGGCCGGTGGCGGTGGTCTGCACCGCAGCGGAGGCGACGGCGTTGCCGGAGATTCCAGCGCTGGGAGGACCCGGCACACCCGTGCCGTCCGAGATGCGCGACGTGGCGCTGCTCATGTACACGTCGGGCACGACCGGTGTGCCGAAAGGGGTCATGCTCACGCATCGGAACCTGCTGGCCAACGCGGGCTTCATCAGCGCCGCGCATTGCCTGACGCCGGACGACCGGGTGCTTGCATCGCTGCCGCTCTACCACATCAACGGACTCGTCGTTACGCTGCTCGCACCGCTTTTCCACGGAGGATCGGTCGTGATGGCCCCGCGCTTTTCGGCACGCACGTTCTGGCGCGACGTCATGACAACGCATTGCACATGGATCAATGTCGTACCGACCATCGTCGCGTATCTGCTCGACGGCGAGGTGCCGGCGCCGGCGGCCCTGGCGGCGCTGCGCTTCTGCCGTAGCGCGTCGGCGGCGCTGCCTGCCGATCACCATCGCGCCTTCGAGGCCCGCTTCGGCATCGGCATCATCGAGACGATGGGCATGACGGAGACGGCGGCACCGATGTTCAGCAACCCGTTCGATGCGGCCCGGCGGCGCATCGGCAGCATTGGCCTGCCGTCGGGCGGCGAAGCGAGGGTCGTCCGGCGCGATGGCACGCGCGCCGCGTCGGGTGAGACCGGCGAACTGGTGTTGCGCGGCGCACAGGTCATGCACGGGTACTACAAGCGCCCCGACGAGACTGCGGCTACGTTCACGGCCGACGGCTGGCTTCGCACTGGCGATCTCGGCTACTGCGACAGCGACGGGTACTTCTACATCACCGGCCGTGCGAAAGAGTTGATCATCAAGGGGGGCGAGAACATCGCGCCGCGCGAAATCGACGAAGCCTTGCTACGCCATCCGGGCGTACTGGAGGCGGCTGCGGTAGGCGTGCCCGATCCGGCTTATGGACAAGACATCGTGGCGTTCGTCGTGGTGCGTGAGCATGACAATGGCGCCAACGGCGGCGACTGCGCGCCGCCGGACGCAGCGGCGCTGCGCGCGCACTGCCTCCAGACCCTCGGGCGCTACAAGACGCCGAAGGAGTTTCGCTTCGTGAGCGACTTGCCTCGTGGCCCGTCGGGCAAGGTGCAACGCCTCAAGCTGCTGACAGGCTAGCGGCTAGCGGCTAGCGGGTCACGGCCCACGGCCCGCAAGGGCATTTCGCTTCACCGTGCAGGACACGATCGCATGCGCAAGACGCGTGTGACGTAAATACATAGGAGACAACATGGACAAGCACACCGGTCGCGTGAAGACGCGCCACATCATATTGGCGGTCATGTGCCTGATGTATTTCATCTCGTACATCGATCGTGTCAACATCGCCGTCGCCGGCCCGTTCATCCGACAGGAGATGGGGCTGACGACGGTGCAACTCGGTCTTGTGTTTTCGGCCTTTGCGTATCCGTACGCCGCGATGCAGATCTTCGGCGGCTGGCTCGCCGATCGCTACGGGCCGAAGTTGGTGCTGACCGTGCTCTCGCTGATCTGGGGCGCCGCCACCCTTGCCACCGGATTTGCCGGCAGCATCGTGACGTTGGTGGCGTTGCGCTTCGTGCTGGGGGTGGGCGAGGGCGGGGCGTTTCCGACGGCCACGCGCGCCTTCACCTACTGGATGCCGGTCGGCGAACGCGGCTTTGCGCAGGGCATCACCCACAGCTTCGCGCGCCTGGGCGGCGCGATCACGCCGCCCGTGGTTCTGGCGATTGTCGTGGCCTTCGGCTGGCGTGAGGCGTTCATCGTTCTGGGTGCGGTGAGTCTTGCCTGGACGCTGCTGTACATGAAGGTGTTTACCAACACGCCGGAGCAGCACCGCCGCATCACACCCGAGGAGACGGCCGAGATCGGTTACCGGCCGGGCGATTGCGAGCGCGCGAAAAAGGCGTCGACGCCGTGGCGCAAGCTCATTCGCCGCATGTGGCTCGTGACGTTCGTCGACTTCTGCTACGGCTGGCTGCTGTGGGTGTACCTGACGTGGATGCCGTCGTATCTGCGTGAATCGCAAGGCTTCGATCTCAAGCAACTCGCATTGTTCACTTCGCTGCCGCTATTGGCGGGCGTCGTTGGCGACACGCTCGGCGGCGTGGTCTCGGACAAGCTCTACAAGATGACGGGCCGACTGCGCTTTGCGCGCGTCTCGGTGATGGTGGTCGGCATGGGCGGCTCGCTTGCTTTCCTGTTGCCCATGACGAGGGTGTCCGATCCGATGGTGGCCGTATTTCTGCTCTCGTCGTCGTTCTTCTTCCTCGAGATCACCAACCCGGTGCTATGGACATTGCCGCTCGATATCGCCGGCAAGTACGCCGGCACGGCGGGCGGCATGATGAACACGGGGTTCGGTCTTGCCGGCATGATCTCGCCGGTCGCATTCGGTTATCTCATCGAGACGACCGGCAGCTACAACGTGCCGTTCGCCATCTCGGCGGGGTTGCTTGGGGTGGGGGTAATCGCTGCGCTGTTCATCGACACGAGCAAGACCGTCGAGAAAGACGAGGCGGACGCGCAGCGCGAGGCTGCCGGTGCCATGGTCGAGGCCACGCCGGCGTGGGCAGGGGCCGGACCGCAGCGACATCCGCTGCGCAGGCCCTTGCGTTGGCGCCGGTAGGCGCGTCCGCACACGGGTATGCCCGCCGATCCGGCGGGCATACGCATCGCGTGCCGGCAACGTGCTCGCGTTGGCGCATGCGAAGACAGTGCGAAGACGCTCGCACGCTACGTCACCGGACATTGGTTGCCCATGCTGCCCGGGCGCCCTGGTCCGCACGGCGGTCCGCGCAGGGCGCACGCCGGGCCGGACGCCGATGGCGATCGACGAACTCACTCGGGGTCTCGCCGCAGATTCGCTTGAAGTGGCGCGCCAGATGACTCTGATCGAAGAATCCGACGTCGGTCGCGACATGCGAGCCGGGAACGCCCGCGAGCAAGAGCCGCTGCGCCGCCGCGACGCGCACACCGCACAAGTAGCGATGCGGCGCTTCTCCAAATCGCTGCCTAAATGCCGTGGCGAAACGCGAGACCGACAACGCGCACATTTGTGCCAACTGCGGCACGGAGAGCGCTTCGTCGAAATGCGATTCCATGTAGGCGCGTGCATCGTCGAGCGTGCCCGTCGGGGCGCCTTGGCGCACAGCCGCAGGCGTGCCACGCGATGAGCCCACAGGGGCGGTCGTGTTCATGACTGGGCTGCCGTGGGGGAGGGCGGGGCGCCTTGCGGCGAACGCTGGGCCGGTGTCGGCGCAGGCGTCCCGGCGAGATTGAAGCGCTCAATGCTGAACGGTTGAAGATCGATTTCCGACCGGCCGGTGGCGATCAACTCCGCCATCGTCTCGCCCACGCCGGGTCCGATTTGGAAACCGGCGCCGCTGAAGCCAAACGCATAATAGAGACCATCGGTCGTGCCGCTCCTGCCGATGATGGGCTCACCGTCAGGCATATAGCTCTCCACACCGCTCCAGACGCGAATGATATGCAGTGGTGCGACGCCCGGCACCAGTCGCCGGAATTGCCGCAACTGAGCGAGCGTGTTCTCCGGCAGCACGGCGGCGCGCGATGTCGCCGCGTCGGCCGGTCCCGGCGGGCCACCCCCCAGAATCAGATTGCCGCGAGGGATTTGCCTGAAGTAGATGCTCTCTTCCTTGATCGATGTATAAACGCCCATTGACGAGCGAAAGACATACGGCACCGGCTCGGTGACTGCCATTTGCGGTCCGCGCACCGTCAGCGGCGCGGCTTCACCGAACTGCGCCGCCAGTGCCTGGGACCATGCGCCCGCGCAGATCGCGAGGCGTTCTGCCAGCAACGACTCGCCGTCGAGCGTTTCGACGCGAAATCCTGTCGCGGTTCGCTCGACCCTGCGCACCGGCGCGTTCTCCCGGATGTCGGCCCCCAATGCGGCCGCCGCGCGCGCAAAGGCAGGCGCGGCCAGACGCGGGTTGGCATGACCGTCGAGCGGCGAGATCGAGGCGGCGAGTACGTCCGGACCGAGAAACGGAAAGCGGCGGCGCATGGCGGCACCTTGCAACACCTCGAGGTCCAGCCCATAGTCGCGCGCCTGCCGAGCGTATTCGCTGAAATACTCGGCGTCGTGCGCGTGGTAGGCCACGCGCGTGTGGCCGGACGGAAGAAATTCGATATCGCTGCCGAGCAGTTCGCGCGAGGCTCGCCATATCCGTAGCGACCGATTGGACATCGCCAATTGTGGCAGCGCCCGGCCCTGCCGACGTACGCCGCCGAAGTTGGTGCCGCTGGCCTGCTGTCCGGTCATGTTGCGCTCGAGCAGCACCACGGACAGGCCCCGCTTGCGCAGGAAAAAGGCCGTACTGCAGCCCATGATGCCGCCACCGACGATGATGACATCGGCGTGGGTTTTGTGCGAAGCATGCGTGTTCATACAAGCTCCGTGCCGTAAGGCGTTGCACTTGCCGCGGCGTCTCGCGTCGCCTCGGTGTCCTTCGCCTGCGCCGCTGCGTCGAGCGCGACGGCCAGCGGCTTGACCGGCGCCTGGCCGCGCAATCGGCCAACGGCGGCAAGCGGGACCCCCAGCGCGGCGGCCATCACTTCCGTCCCCGCATGCGCACAGAATCGTCCCTGGCACCGTCCCATGCCGACGCGCGAAAAAGCTTTCGCCCGATTGGCCTCCATGGCGCCCTGTTCGGTACACACGCGGCGCAGCTCCCCCGCTGTGATCCCCTCGCAGCGGCAGACCACCGCCGTATCGGGCAATTGCCGTGCATGATGCGCAGGCCACGGAAACGCGGTACGCAACCCAGATGCAAAACGCGACAGGCGCGCAAGCCTCGCGCGCAGGCGGTGCGAATCGTCGTGCCTTGGCGGGATACCCAGCTCGCGCAGCGCTGCCAGTGCAGCAAGCCGCCCTGCGCACTCGGCGGCATCGGCCCCGCGTACGCGCGCCCCGTCGCCGGCAAGATAGATGCCGGGCACACTACTGCGACCGTTCTCGTCGATCGCAGGCAGCCACTGCGCCGCAGCGTCGTCGAAGGTGAAGGCACACCCGGCCAGATCCGCGATCTGCGTCTCGGGGCGCAGGTGAAAGCCCATCGCGACGGCGTCGGCGGGCACCGCCAGTGCCGAGTCGTCGGCCAGTTTCACATGCACGCCGCGCACGCCCAGTTCGTCATCGCCGTCGATGCGTATGGGCGTGACGCCGCGATGTATCGGTACGCCCGCCGTGCGCAGCGTGTGCAGCAACGCGGCCCCCTTGAGCAGCACTGCCGGTTTGGCGAGCAATTGCGGCAATGCGCGAAACCGCGCATGCGCGGGAGAGGTGTCGAGCACCGCCGCGGGTTTCACACCGGCCTTCACGTATTGGGCGGCGAGCAGATACAGCAGCGGCCCGGTGCCGAGCATGACCGTTTGCGAACCGATGACGCAGCCCTGTGACTTGAGCGCGACCTGTGCGCCGCCGAGACTGTACGTGCCGGCATATTGCCAGCCGGGCACCGGCATGAGCCGGTCGGTGGCACCGGTACATACCAGCAGCGCGTCGAACGCTAAGCTGCTTGCGCCTTGCGCATTGGTCAGGTGCACGACGCCACCGCGGATATTCCATACGAGCGTTTCCGGCAGATAGTCGATGTGAGCACGCAGCGCGTCGAAGCAATTGTGCAGGTGCTGCGCGCGTGCCGCTTCGGTGCCGTAAAGCGCGGCGTAGGTGCGGCGAAAGCCATCGGGCTGGCGGCGGTATATTTGTCCGCCATCGCGACGTCCTTCATCGATCACGAGCGGCCGCAGGCCCGCCTCGACCAGCGCTTGCGCCGCACGAACCCCGGCCGGCCCGGCGCCGATGACGATCACGCGAGCGGCCATATGGCCTCCTCGCCGCCGGTCGATGCCTGCATCGGCGCGGCCTCGTCGTCGCCACGGCGCGTCAGTCGGGTGACGATGTCCATGCCTGCAGCGACAGGTGTGGTGCACGCGCGCAGCCTTTCTCCGGTGCGTGTCCAGACCCAACAGTCCTGGCAAGCACCCATGACACAGAAGCCGGCGCGGCGCTCGGTGCCGAATTCGGCGTCCCGAAGGCCGCCCTGTGTCGTGAGGATGGCGACCATGAGCGTGTCGCCTTCATAGGCGAGCACAGGAAGGGCGTCGACGTGCAACGGCACGCGCACGCGCCCGGTTTCGGCGACGCGAACGAAACGTGCGCTCGGAAGTTCTCGCGCATCGGCTGGCGGCAGGGTCATACGCTCAACTCCGGTTCGCACGGGGGGGATTGCGTGGCCTGCAACTTGTCGAGATCGGCGCTCGCGTGATGACAGAGGATGGCGGCACCGTTATCGAGCGTTTTGAGCGACGGCGGGGTGACATTGCACTTGCCGTCGATGCGCACCGGGCAGCGGCTGCGGAACGCGCACAGTTCCGCCACCTCGGTGCTCGGCCCCAAGGGGGGGAGCGCATTCGTGACACAGGCACGGCGTTCGTCGAGCCAGCCCTGGCGCAACGCCGGCACGGACTCGACGAGGAGCCGTGTGTAGGGATGCCACGGCGGCGCGCTGAGGACTTCGCGTGCGCCGGACTCCACGCGCTGTCCCGCGTAAAGCACCATCACTTCGTCACAGATTGCGCGCACCGTTGAAATATCGTGACTGATGAACATGTATGACAGGCCCAGATCCCGACGCAGTTCCGCGAGCAGATCGATGATGGCGGCACCCACGACGGTGTCGAGCGCCGAGGTGACCTCGTCGCAAAGAATCAGCGAAGGCTCTGCTGCAAGCGCACGCGCCAGATTCACGCGCTGCTTTTGCCCGCCGGACAAGCCGCCTGGTGTTCGGTCGAACAGCGTGGACGGCAGTCGTACGCGGTCGAGTAACGCCAGCGTTCGCTGCTTCGCGGCGTTCCCGCGAAGGCCGTGATAGAGCTTGAGCGGGCGCGCGAGAATGTCGGCGATCGTGTGACTCGGGTTGAGCGCGGTGTCAGCGTTTTGGAACACGATCTGAATGCGACGATAGTGCTCGGCGCTGCGCTCGCGCAACGAATCGGGAAGCGGCTTGCCATCGAACCAAACCTCACCGCGCGCGCGCGGCACGAGGCCGGCCACCACGCGCGCCAACGTCGTCTTGCCGGAGCCCGACTCGCCGATCACGCCCAGGGCACTGCCTTTGGCAATGCGAAGACTGACATCGTCAAGGACGCGCACCGCCGGCAGACCGTGCCGGTCGCGATTGCCGTAGCCGGCGTGCAACCCGCGTATTTCGAGTAGCGCCGGGGCCTGCGTGTCGCTGCGCGAGGCGCTCGCGCCCGGAAGACCGTCGTGACGGCGTGCAGCGAGCAACTCGCGGGTGTAGGCGTCGTCAGGGCTGCGCAGTACCTTTTCGGTACTGCCGATTTCGCGCACGGCGCCGCCATTGAGTACGACGATCTGGTCGGCCATCTGCGCCACAACGGCGAGATCGTGCGACACGTAGACCGCCGTGGTCCCCAATTCGCGCACGACCTTCTTGAACGCGGCAAGCACCTCGATCTGCGTGGTGACGTCGAGCGCGGTCGTCGGCTCGTCGAATACCACCACGGCCGGATCGGTAATCAGCGCCATGGCGGCCATCAAGCGCTGCAACTGGCCGCCCGAGACCTGGTGCGGATAGCGCTCACCGATGTGCTCCGGCGACGGCAGCGCCAATGCCCGGAACAGCGCCACGGCCTTCACGCGCGCCTGCGGTGCGGTGGCGGTCTTGTGCAGCAGGGCAGGCTCGATCACCTGATCCATGATCGTGCGCGCCGGGTTGAAGCCGGCGGATGCGCTTTGCGCCACGTACGCGACGGTGCGTGCGCGCAGCGCGCGCCGGCCACGGTCGTCGAGCGAGAGCACCTCGATGTCGCCGATCCGAATTTGCCCGCCCGCGATCTCGCACCCGTTTCGGGCGTACCCGAGCAATGCGAGCGCGATCGTCGTCTTGCCGGACCCAGATTCACCGATGAGTGCGAGGACTTCGCCGCGCCGCACCGAGAAGTCGACTCCGCGCACGATCTCCGAAGTTACACCACGGCTGCGGGCCACCACGCGCAGTCCGCGCACGTCGATCATCACGGGTTGGCACGGGGTGCCTGTCGTGTGCTGCCGGGTCATTTCGCCCCTCCGTTGCCGAATGCGCCGCGCCGGCGAAGATTGTCGATCAGCAGGTTTACACCGATGGTCAGCGATGCGATGGCCAAGGCGGGCATGAGTACGGCCGGCGAGCCTTCGGCCAGACCGCCGATGTTCTCGCGCACGAGCGAGCCCCAATCGGCATTCGGCGGTTGCACGCCGAGGCCGAGGAACGACAGGCCGGAGAGCAGGAGCACGATGAACACGAAGCGCAGTCCGAAGTCGGCCAGCATGGGATGGATCATGTTCGGCAGCACTTCCACGCGAGCGATGTAGAGGAGCTTCTCGCCGCGAGCGCGTGCGACCTGGACATATTCGAGCGTCATGAGATTTACCGCCAGCGAGCGCGAGATGCGGAACGCGCCCGGGATGTAGGCAAACGCGACGACCAGAATCAGGAGCGTGTTGCCGGAGCCGAAGGCCGCGATGACGACCAGGGCCAGGACTTTGCTCGGGATCGATATCAGCGCATCGAACAGGCGCGAGAGCACCTCGTCCACCCACCGCGGCGCGACCGCCGCGCACAAGCCGAAGAAGGTGCCGGTCACACTGGCGAGCACGGCGGCGACCAGGGCGATGCCGACCGTAAAGCGTGTGCCGATCAGAATGCGGCTGAGGATGTCACGGCCGAGGTAGTCGGTCCCGAGCGGGTAGGCGGCGCTATAGCTTGCAAAGACGTCGGCCGAGGTGAAGGCACCGCCCGGATGGGGCGCGATCGACGGGCCGATGCAGGCAATCACCAGCCAGAACACCACGAGTAGCGCGCCGATCATGCCCAGCCACGAGATGCGCTCGCGCAGGCCGGCGAAGCGACCGGCGCGCGAAGCGCCGGGTGAGGCGAGCGTGTCGGCGGCCACGGCGACGGGCATGGCGGGCGGGATGGCCTCGGCGGTGCTCACAGGTGGGCGGGAAGTCGGATTCATCGTTGACGCAACCTCGGGTTGGAGACGACTGCGCACAGATCGGCGATCAGCACGAGCAGAAGATAGGCCGCGCAGAACACCATCACACAGCCCTGCACGAGCGGCAGGTCGCGGTTGGTCACGGCGTCGACCAGCAGGCTGGCGAGGCCCGGGTAGTTGAAGATCGTCTCGACGATCACCACGCCACCGAACAGATACGACAGGCTCAGCGCGACGACGTTGGCGATCGGACCCACGGCGTTCGGCAACACGTGACGCCAGACGATGCGAATGGGCGACGCGCCCTTGAGGATGGCCATCTCCACGTACGACGAACTCAACTGGTCGATCACGGCGGCGCGTGTCATCCGGGCCATCTGGGCGACGATCACGCAGCACAGCGTCATGACGGGCATGGCATAAATACGGGCCAGATCGTCGAACGAGTTGACGGACGACAGGTAGGACAGTGCCGGAAGCCAGCGCAGCTTGACAGCGAAGATCAGGACCGCGATGGTCGCAACCAGAAACTCCGGGACGGCCACCGCCGAGAGTGTCAGGACATTGAGCACACGATCGAGCAGCGAACCGCGCCACATGGCGGCGGCAATGCCGATGGCCAGCGCGAGCGGTACCGACACCAGCGTGGTGAGGCCTGCCAGCACGAGCGAGTTGGGCAGGCGGCTTGCAATGAGTTGCGAGACCGGAAGATTGTTCGACATCGATTCGCCGAAGTTGCCCGCACTCATGTGAACGAGCCACTGAAAGTAGCGCGTGATCGCGGGCTGATCGAGGCCGAGTTGGTGACGCAGTGCGGTGACGGCTTCGGGGGTGGCCGCCTGGCCGAGCGCCATCTGAGCGGCATCGCCCGGTAGCAGGGCCGTGATCGTGAATACGATTGCCGACACCAGCACCAGTGTCAGCAAGGCCAGGCCGAAGCGTGCCGCGATAAGGCGTTGCACCTGGGCTTTCATTGGAAACTTCTCCCGTCAATTCGACGCCGTTCGTACGAGACGACGGTGTCAGACCGATGCGCGCCACGCCGGGCGGCGCGCATCGCCTGCTTCTTGCTTCCTGCGACCGTTGCGCGTTGGCGCGCAACGGCGTGTGCTGCGACCTGCCGCAACGTCAGGCTTCGAGCCAGACGTGCTCTGCGAACATGAAACCCATGAGACCGGCCAGCGGGATCGACCCCAACCCCTTGAGCTTGGTGGTGTGGGCGTCCAGCGACGAGAGGAACATGGGGATGCCGATCCCGCCATCCTGGTGAATCAACGTCTGGATGTCGCCATATAGCGCCTTGCGTTTCGTGTCATCAGGCTCGCCGCGTGCGGCCACGAGCAACTGATCGAACTTCGGATTCTTCCAGTTGGCTTCGTTCCACGGTGCATCGGAGCGGAAGAATTGCGTGAGCAGCACGTCGGCACTGGGGCGGGCGTTCACCGACCCGAACGTGAGCGGGTGCTTCATCCAATGGTTGGACCAGTAGCCGTCGGCGGGCACCCGGTTGATCTTCAGATTCAGACCGGCCTTCGGGCCGATCTGCTGGAGCATCATCGCCATTTCGACGGAGCCCTCGGCGGCGGGGCTGGCGTAGACCTCCAGCGGCGCGCTGGACAGGTTGGCCTTCTTGAAGTACCAGGTGGCCTTTTCCGGGTCGTAAGGGCGTTGTGGCAGTCCCGCGAAATAGTACTTGTTGCTCGGGTCGATCGGCTGGTCGTTGCCGATCGCGCCGAAGCCTCGGAACACGGTGCGCCTGATCTGCTCGCGATCGAACAGATGCATCATGCCCCGGCGGAAATCGCCGTTGCCGGTGATGCCACCCTCGTCGCGCATGATGAGGTCCGTGTATTGCCCCGTCTTGGTTTCGAGCACGGTGTATCCCGGCGTGGTCTTGATACGCTCGGTCGAGCGCGGGTTCACCGCATTGATCAACTGGACATCGCCGGAGAGCAGAGCGTTCACGCGCGCCGATTCGTCGCCGATGCCGATCAGCTCGATCTCGTCGAGATACGGTTGTCCCGACTTCCAGTACTTCTCGTTGCGCACGCCGACGGTGCGCACGCCGGGTGAGAACTCCTTCACCTTGAACGGGCCCGTGCCCACTGCGGTCTTGAAGTCCTTGGTGCCGTCCTTGATGATGAGGAAGTGCGACGTGGCGAGAATCACCGGCAGGTCGGCGTTCGGGCCTTCGAGCGTGATGGTCACCTCGTGCGGTCCGGTCGCCTTCGCGTCCTTGATCTGGTCGGCCAGCGTCTTCGCCTTGGACGCCGTGGCCGGGTCCTTGTGGCGCAGGATCGAATACGTCACGTCGGCAGGCGTGAGGGCCTTGCCGTCGTGGAACTCAATGCCGCTGCGCAGTTTGATGACCCAGACCTTCGCGTCGGTGGTGTCGATCGACTGCGCCAGCGCGAGTTTCGCACCGAGCTTCGAGTCGAGCTCGGTCAGCCCGTTGTAGAACATATTGGCCCGCACATAGTCGGTCGCCAGCGCGCCCTTGGCCGGATCGAGCGTATCGGCTGCCGATGCCGATTGCGTGGCCACGCGAATCTTGCCGCCGCGCTTCGGCGTCTGGGCAAAGGCCTGACCGCTCACGCTCAGCAGACCCGTGCCCGTCAGGGTTAGCAGCCCGCTGGCGGCCATGGCGCGCAGCAGATCCCGGCGCTGGGCGCCACGCTGACCCAGGCGCTCATCCGGTGCTGCGCACAGGTCGACACCGTTGACCGATTTATCTGAATTCATTGCACATCTCCACTTGTGGGGTTGCCGAGGGATCAGGATTGCCCGCCTCAATCGGCGGGTAAGCGCCGGGTGAATCAATAAAATACGTCTTTGACGCGGAAGTACGCGCCGACGAGCGGCAGGAACCAAGGTTTTCCGGTGTGCCCGGGAATCGCGGGCCAGTCGAAATCGCGCCACGGGTTGGCCTCGACTTGGCCGTTCATCACCTCGGACATGATTTGCCCCATGTGCGTGGCCATCTGCGTGCCGTGGCCGCTGTACCCCATGGAGTAAAAAATGCCGTCGTGCTGGCCGGCCCGAGGCAGCCTGTCGGCGGTGATGTCGACCAGTCCGCCCCAGCAGTAGTCGACACGGGCCTGGGCGAGCGAGGGGAACAGTGCCGCGAGGTTGGCGCGCAGAATTCGCCCGCTGCGCTCGTCCGACGGATGCTCCGACGCCGTGAAGCGCGCCCGCCCGCCGAGGACGAGCCGATGATCCGGGGTGGTCCGGAAATAGTTGTGCATCAACCGGCTGGTAACGTAGGCCCTGCGGTTGGGCAGGAGCCGGTCGAGCGTGTCGGCGCCGAGCGGTTCGGTCACGATGATGAACGAGCCAATCGGTGCCATGCGGCGGCGATACCAGCCGAACGGGCCGTGACGCGAGGGGCCGGTAGCGACGAGCACTTGCGTTGCGACGACCTCACCCCGCGCCGATTTCACCCGGTAGGTACCATCGCCCTGACGCGCAATTTGCGTCACAGGCGCATGCTCATAGATGCGAGCGCCGTAGCGCACCGCCGCCGATGCCAGACCGACGGCAAACTTGCCCATGTGCATCTGTCCGCCGTGACGTTGCAGCAGGCCGCCGTGGAAGGCCTCGGACGCTATTTCGGCACCGATGCCGGCGCGGTCGATCAGTTGAACGTCGGGATCGACGTCGCGGGCGATCAACTCGGCGGTGGCTGCCAACTGCGCCATGTGGTGAGGCTTGGCGGCGAGCTTCAGTTTGCCGCGACGGCTGTAATCGCAGTCGATGCCTTCCTCTCGGACGACACGTTCCACCGTGTCGACTGCCGCCGCATAGGCGCGGTAACAGGCGCGCGCGCGATCGGCGCCGAGTTGTGCCGTGAGCGCCGCGTAATCCTGCGCCACCCCGGTGTTGCAGTGCCCGCCGTTGCGACCCGATGCACCCGCGCCGACAGCCCCGGCATCGAGCACGGTCACTGACGCGCCGCGCTTGCCCAGCGCCAGCGCGGCGGACAGACCCGTGAAGCCCGCGCCGATCACGGCAACGTCGGTGCGGCCCTCCACGGGACCTTCCTGAGTGCCGGTAAATCGCGCAACGGTGTCGAGCCAGTACGAGTCGAGTTTCATGTCAGGGGGCAGGTCGAGGGCCGTAGGGATGGGCGCAGGAATGACCGATTACAGCCCGAGTTGCACGGCGAGATCGATGATGTCCTTGACTGGCGTGTATTCGTAGAACGGTGCTTCGGGCTCATGACCGCGCATCACCATCGCCTTGTGCTTGATGCCGAGGTCGTGGGCCGTCATCAAGTCATAGCGCGGGCTCGACGAGACATGCAGAATCTCGTCCGGCTGCACGCCGAGCTTTTTGAACATGTATTCGAAACCCTGCATGCGTGGCTTGTAAGCGCCGACCTCTTCCGCGGTGATCACCGCGTGGAACGGTGCGCCGAGCATTTCGATATTGCTCATGATCTGCTCGTCGGCAGCGTTTGTCAGGCCCACCAGCTTGTACTTCTTGGCCAGGCGCGAGAGACCTTCGGGGACGTCCGGGTGCGGGCCCCACGTCGGTACGGCCAGGTAGAACTGTTCGGCTTCGGCGGCGTTGAACGCCACGCCCGTTCGTTCGCAGGTACGGCGTACCGAATTGACGACCACATCGCGATACGGCTTCCATGCGCCAAGCACTTCGTCGCGGCGGTAGGCGGCAAAAAACTTCACGAAGTTATCCATCGCTTCGCCTTGCAGACGGTTGCCGTAGATTTCGCGGGCCAGATCGGCCATGCGGAATTTGACCAGCGTGCCATAGCAATCGAAGGTGATGAATTTCGGCTCGAAGTCGATCATGATTTCTGTCCTTGGTGAAAAGCGAACCCCGAGGGATTCTTGGGCGAAAAGGGGGGCATCGAAAGCAGTCGAACGACGGTCGAAAATGGCTACCGGGGTTTTCGACCGAACGCGTGATTCGCGACATCCTGATGAAAAATTAAATCAGGTCAAAATCTCGGCTTGGCGTTGAAATGCTCGGGGCAAAAATAGAATTCCATGCGTTTTGAGGGGCACGAACAGCACGAAATGCTTCGCCATTTTCCGAGGCCGCGTTAACCCGCATCAATGACACCGTGAAAAGCGCCTGCGGGAAACACGAACGCGATACGCTCATCCATTGAGGTCGATGAGTACCGATTTGCTTCGCAGGTTGGCCTCGAACGCCTGGCGTCCCAGATCTTTGCCGAGTCCCGATCGCTTGAATCCCCCCGTCGGCAGCACGAAATCCGATGAGCGGCCGTAGCGGTTGACCCAGACGTTACCTGCGTCGATGCCGCGCATCATGCGCATGGCACGGCCAAGGTTGGCGGTGTGAACCCCTGCCGCGAGCGCATAGTCGTCGTGCTGCGCCAGTTGCAGCGCCTCGGCTTCCGAAGTGAAGGTCTGCACTGTCAGCACGGGGCCGAACACCTCCTCGCGCACGATCTCGGCGTGCGTCTGAATGTGGGTCAGTATGGTGGGGGCGTACCAGGCGCCGTCCTGATGCGCGCTGACGCGCTCGGCGCCGCAATACACATTGGCGCCCGCATCGCGGGCGCGCGCGACGAGGGCGTCGATGCGGTGCGCCTGGGCATGGCTGACGATGGGGGAGAGCGTGGTGCCGGCCGACCATGTCGCGCCCGGCTTAAGCGACGCGAAGATGGCCCGCAGCTTTTCGAGCAGTGCCTCGGCCACGCTCGATTCGACCACGAGACGCGAGCCTGCATTGCACACCTGACCCGCATTGCCGGTGATGCCCATGGCAATGCGTCGCGCAACGGCGTCCAGATCCGGCACGTCGGCGAAGACCACCTGGGGGCTCTTGCCGCCGAGTTCGAGCGTTACGGGCTTTGTTCCTGTCTGGGCGCAGGCCGTCATGATCGCGGCGCCGGTCTGCGTGGAGCCGGTAAAGGTGACCTTGCCGACGCGCGGATGGCGCACCAGTGCGTCGCCGGTCGTCTTGCCATCGCCTTGCACGACGTTGAACAGATTGGCCGGGACACCCGCCTGAATGGCCAGCTCGGCCAGACGCAGGACCGAGAACGGTGTCATCTCCGATGGCTTGAGCACCACGGCATTTCCGGCGGCAAGCGCCGGGGCGATTTTCCAGATGGCCATGACCAGCGGGAAGTTCCACGGCGCAATGGCCGCCACAACGCCGATCGGTTCGGTGATCGTCATGCCGAGGAGCGACGGATCGGTCGCCGCCAGTTCGCCGCCGTGCTTATCGGCGTGCTCCGCGTAGAAGCGCAGGCATTCGGCGGTATAGGGTACGTCCCAACCGGCGGCCTCGCGCACGGGACGCGTCGAGCCAATGGCCTCGAGCGGCGCCAGCGTGTGCACGTCGGACTCGACGAGGTCGGCGAAGCGGCGCAGGACACGTGCCCGCTCGCGCGGTGCGCACGTGGCCCAGCCGCTGCGACGAAAGGCTTGCCAGGCGCCGTCTGCCGCGCGGGCAACCGTGTCAGGGCAGGCCAACGCAAGCTCGGCGTAGGGGCGGCCGCTGGACGGGCAAATCACCTCGAGCGTCGTGCCATCGGCGTCGACCCGCTTGCCGTCGATGAAGTGTCCGGCGGGAATGCCGACCTGCGCAGGATCGAAACTGTCCATGATGATTCTCCGGCGCCGCCACGGCGCACGTACCGGGGCGGCAAGCGACTAAAAGGGGGAGGGGGCGCGCGAGCGCGCGGCCGCCGGATCGTGGGGGCGGCGCCCTTCATGGTAGGTGCGGCGCGGTGGCAGATTGCATCGAAACAAATGCGCAGACCGCATGCGACCACCGTTTTGCGCGCGGCGGCGGCATGAATGCAGCATTCGTCTCGCAGCGCGCGATCCTGCGGGCAAACAATAGAATCATCCTATGCAGTGGCGGCGCGGGTCGCCATAGTGACGCCATGGTGGGCGTGGCTCACCGCTTCGCATCCGGCAATGCCCCAAGGAGGCTCGGCGTGTCCGAATTCCATGCATCTTCCCAACTCGTCTACCGGCCGTTTACCGCAACCGACGTTGCGGCGGGTCATCGTCTGTCCAGCGTGGTGCGCTGGCCCCACAAACCTGATGACTGGCGTCTCCTGTCACGCCTGGGGCAGGGCTTCGTCGCGTTGGACGGAGACGAGGTCGTGGGGACCGCGCTCTATTGGCAATATGGCGAGGCCGGTGGCTCGCTGGGCATGGTGATCGTTTCACCTGACCAGCAAGGGCGCGGCATCGGGCGCACGCTTATGGAGCGCATGCTCGACAAGCTGGGGGCGCGCATGACGGTGTTGCATGCCACGCCGGCCGGGCAGCCGCTTTATGAGAAGCTCGGGTTCAATGTCGTGGGCAGTATCGATCAACATCAGGGTAACGCGCGCCGTCCGGCCCTCATGGAGTTGCCGCCCGGCGAGCGTTTGCGGCCGCTGAGCACCAACGATCCCGAGCGGCTTATCGCGCTCGCCAGTCGCGCCAGTGGCCTTGACCGGGGGCGCGTTATGCCGGCATTGCTCGAAGTCGCGGACGGCATTGCGATCGAGCGCGACGGCGAGTTGCTCGGGTTTTCGCTGTTCAGGCGATTCGGCCGGGGATTTGCCATTGGCCCGCTCGTGGTGAGCCGCGAGGGTGGCGACGCGATGGCCCAGCAACGAGCGCAGGCTATGATCGCGCACTGGCTCACACTGCATGAAGGCCGGTTCGTGCGTATCGATGTGCCCTCCGACAGCGGGCTCACCGACTGGCTCGAAGCGCTCGAGCTCAAGCGCGTCGACACGGTCGTGAAGATGGCTCGCAACGGCGCGCCGCTGACCGACGCGGAGTTTCGACAATTCGCCATCATCAATCAAGCCATGGGCTGACGCTGGAGTTCTCGGATGTCGTTTCTTTACAAAGCCGACCCGGCGCGTGGCGCCGTGTGGGCGCGTTTGTTCGCACAGAGAGCGCCGCGAACGGCATTTCGCATGTGGCCCAACGTCGGCGATGCGCGCGAGGTGCGCTACCTCGCCGCCTGGACGCCGCCGGACGATCTGCATACGTTGCTGCCGAACCTTGAAGTCGTGTTTTCGACGGGGGCGGGCATCGATCAGTTCGATCTGTCGAGGGTGCCCGACCATATTCCCGTCGTTCGCATGATCGAGCCCGGCATCGTCGAGGGCATGGTCGAATATGTGACGCAGGCAGTGCTCTCCATTCACCGAGATATCTTCGCCTACGCACGTCAGCAAGCAGTGCGCGAGTGGGCCGCGCTGACGGTCGTGCCGGCCAGCGACCGACGTGTCGGCGTGCTCGGTCTGGGCATGCTCGGTCAGGCCGTCCTGGCGCGCCTGAGTGCGTTCGGGTTCGACTGCGCGGGCTGGAGCCGCACACCGCGCCAGATCGATGGCGTACGCTGCTATGCGGGCTACGAGTCGCTCGACGCCTTCCTCGCCCGTACCGACGTCCTCATCTGCCTGTTGCCGCTCACGTCGGCCACGCGCGGTATTCTCGATAAGCGACTGCTTGGCGGCTTGCCGCGCGGCGCATGGTTGGTCAATGTAGGCCGAGGCCCCCATCTCAATCAGTACGACCTTCTCGAGTTGCTCGACGGCGGCCATCTGTCCGGGGCGATTCTCGACGTGACCGATCCGGAGCCGTTGCCGCCTTCGCACCCGCTGTGGACGCATCCCACGGTTCGTATCACGCCGCATATCGCCAGCGCCACGCGGCCGGAGACGGCCGTGGAGATGGTGCTCGAAAACCTGCGCAGGCACCGCGCGGGTTTGCCGATGATCGGTCAGATCGATCGCACGCAGGGCTATTGAGCGCGCCGGGCACCGTGCCCGGCAGCACAAAATGCTGCGAGCACTGCAATTTCGCGGCGCACGCTTTCTTTACGGCTTAATTTGGCGACGCATGTGCGTCGACCGGTCTTTAGTATGGATACAGGTTCATTCCCGTCCCATTCGACAAGCCGAGAGACCCCATGTCAAAGCAAGCACTTCTCGATGCCGACCGCCGGCATCTCATCCATCCCGTCGTCAGCTATCGCGCCCACGAACGGCAGGGTGCGACCTTGCTCGAATCCGGGCACGGCGCTTACCTGCGCGATATCGACGGAAAAGAGCTGCTCGACGCCTTTGCAGGGCTGTGGTGCGTGAACGTGGGATACGGGCAGCAAAGCGTGGTCGACGTCGCGGCTGCACAAATGGCGAAGCTTCCTTATGCAACCACCTACTTTCACTTCGGCAGCGCGCCGGCGGCGCGACTCGCAGAGAAGCTGGTGTCGATCACGCCGCGTTCCTTGCAGCACGTGTATTTCTCGCTCGGCGGCTCGGATGCCGTCGACGCGGCACTGCGCTTCATCACGCATTACTGCAACGTGACGGGCCGCCCGGACAAGAAGCACTTCATTTCGCTCGAGCGCGGCTATCACGGTTCGTCGTCCGTTGGCGCCGGCCTGACAGCACTCGGTTCGTTTCATCGTGGCTTCGACGTGCCGCTGCCGACGCAGCATTATCTTCCGTCTCCGTACGCTTACCGCGACCCGCTCGGACGCGATCCACAGGCGTTGATCGCGGCCGGTGTCGCGGCGCTCGAGGCGAAGGTTGCGGCGCTGGGGGGCAGCGACCACGTCGCGGCATTCTTCTGCGAGCCAGTGCAGGGATCCGGTGGCGTGATCGTACCGCCCTGCGGGTGGCTCAAGGCGATGCGCGACGCGTGCCGCCGGCTGGACATCCTGTTCGTCGCCGATGAGGTCATTACCGGTTTCGGCCGTACCGGACCGATGTTCGCGTGCGAGGCGGAGAACGTAGAACCCGACATGATGACCCTCGCCAAGGGGTTGACCTCAGGATATGCGCCGATGGGCGCGGTGCTCATGAGCGACGCCATTTATCAGGCGATCGCCGATGGCGAGCAGGGTCAGGTGGTGGGGCACGGACAGACGTACTCCGCGCATCCGGTGAGTGCTGCCGTGGCCCTCGAAGTGATTCGCCTGTACGAGGAGGGGGGGCTGCTCGCCAATGGGCAAGCCGTGGCGAAGGCATTCGGGGCGGGACTCGATTCGCTGCTCGATCATCCGCTCGCGGGCGACGCGCGGCATCGCGGTCTGCTCGGTGCGGTGGAGTTGGTCGCGGACAAGGAGAGCAAGGCGCGTTTCGATCCGTCGCTGCGGCTCGCCGACAAGATCTCGGCGATCGCTTACCGAAACGGGGTGATTTTCCGTGCCTTTGCCGACAACATCCTGGGCTTTGCGCCAGCGCTGTGCTTTACCGAAACCGACGTCGCGCTCATGGTCGATCGGGTGCGGGCCACGCTCGACGAAGTGCTGGCCGACGACGCGGTAAGCGCTGCCCGAAGCGCCGCGCAAGGTGGCCGCAAAGCCGCATGAACAGGGGGGCGAGATGAGCGCCGGTGCCGTTGGAATTGGGCTTTTCGGGCGATTTCGCTGTGTTAAGATCCTTCACGATCCACGATTGACCGCGCCCCGGTTGGCGCCACGAAACGACGATGGGCACGGACAGCAAACTCGACCGCATCGACCTGCGCATTCTTTGTCAACTGCAAAAGCGCGGTCGCATCACAAACGTGGAACTCGCGGACGCCGTGGGCCTGTCACCCAGCCCGTGCCTGATTCGTGTCAAGCGCCTGGAGAAAGCGGGTTACATCGCAGGCTATGGCGCGCAGATTCAGCTCGAGAAGCTGGGCGACATTCAGATCGTCTTCACGGAGGTCACGCTCGCCGACCATCGGCGGGAGGATTTCATTCGCTTTGTCGACGCCATTCGCGACATCGACGAAATTGTCGAATGTCATCTTGCCAGCGGCGGCTACGACTACCTGCTCAAGTTTGTCACGCGCAGCGTGAGTCATTATCAAAGCATCATCGAAGGGTTGCTCGAACGCGACATTGGCATCGAGAAATACTTCAGCTACGTGATCATCAAGTCACCCTTCGTCAAAACACACTATCCGCTGGAGACGCTGTTTCCGCCGCAGGGCTGACGCTGTGCGCGCGGGCATTCTCCATCGCCCCCAAGGCGGGGCGGCGGGTGTACGACCCTATCGCGCAAACCGGAGCACCGAATCATGACGCTTGACCTCACGCGTGGCCCTCTGCTGCGTACGCAAAACCTGATCGATGGCGAATGGCGAGATGCCACGGTGCAACAGCGTTTTGCCGTGACCGACCCGGCGACGGGCGAGTTCATTGCAATGGTGGCCGACGCTGCGCCGGCCGATGCGCGAGCCGCGGTCGATGCCGCCGAGCGCGCACTGCCGGGTTGGCGCGGGGCGTTGCCCGCCGAGCGTGCGGCGTTTCTGCGGCGCTGGCATGCCGCGATCCTGGCGCATCGCGACGATCTCGCACGACTCATTTCCCGGGAGCAGGGCAAGCCGTTGACCGAAGCGCTGGGCGAGGTCAACTATGGTGCGTCATATGTCGCGTGGTTTGCCGACGAGGCAACGCGTATCTATGGCGACATCATCCCGGCGCAGACGCGCGGCAAGCGCATGAGCGCCGTCAAAGAGCCGATCGGCATCGTGGCGGCGGTCACGCCCTGGAATTTTCCGCTTGCGATGATTGCAAGGAAGATTGCCCCGGCGCTTGCCGTCGGTTGCACGGTGGTTGCAAAGCCTGCCGAGGACACGCCGCTCACCGCGCTTGCGTTGGCATATCTTGCACAAGAGGCCGGACTGCCCCCCGGAGTACTCAACATGATTGCTGCATCGCGCGCGCAGGGCGTGAGCGCGGTCGCGCAGTGGCTTGGCGATCCCCGTGTGCGCAAAGTGACATTCACGGGGTCGACGCCGGTGGGCAAGCATCTGGCGCGAGAGTCGGCGGCGACGCTCAAGAAGTTGTCGCTGGAGTTGGGCGGCAATGCGCCATTTATCGTTTTTGACGATGCTGACCTGCCTGCGGCGGTCGCCGGCTTGATGGCGGCCAAATTCCGCAATGGCGGCCAGACGTGCGTGTGTCCCAATCGGATCTATGTCCAGACGGGGGTCTACGAGCGATTTGCCGGGTTGCTGAGCGAGGCGGTGGCCTCGCTCAGGGTTGCCCCTGCCACCGATGCGCTGGCGCAGATCGGTCCGATGATCAATACGCGCGCGGTCGAGAAGATCGCGCGTCACGTGGACGATGCCGTCGCCTTGGGCGCGCGCGTGTTGACCGGTGGGTGCCGGCTCGACGCGCTGGGGCCGAACTACTATGCGCCTACCGTCTTGTCCGAGGCGCACGAGGGCATGGCGCTGTCGTGCGAGGAGACGTTCGGCCCGGTGGCGGCGCTCTTCCGGTTCGAGACCGAAGCTGAAGCCATTGAACGCGCCAACGACACGCCGTTCGGCCTGGCGTCCTACTTCTACAGCGAGAACCTGCGGCGCATAGAGCGCGTGGCATCGGCGCTTGAGGCCGGGATCGTCGGAATCAACGAGGGTGCGTTGGCGAGCGAGGCGGCCCCGTTCGGTGGCATCAAGGAGTCGGGGTACGGGCGGGAAGGGTCGAAGTACGGTCTGGACGACTATCTCGCCATCAAGTATCTGTGCCAGGGTAATCTGGGCTGACGGCTCGCGGTTGCAACGCTGGGAGTGGCGAGTGGTGAGCTGGGCGGTGCGGCGAGGCCGATTCCAAGCCATGGGGCGTCCGGCGAAACATTGTTGAAGGTGATTCGGTATGCAGAGTAGTGTGCTTTGCACACCGATGTCCGTCACACGTCCTGATCGACCCCATGCACTTCGTGAAGCGAGTGCATGTCGGCCCGGCCCCAGACGGCCATTTTGTTCTTTCCCCCGCGCTTTGCTGCATAGAGCGCTGCATCCGACGCGGCCAGCCAATCGGTGACCGATCTGAATGTTTTGTCCAACGCTGCCACGCCGATGCTGAGCGTCACGCCGGAAGCGCCAACGTCGGCGTTTGCGGCGCGTGCGAACTTCACGCTGACAGCATTGAGCTTGGCCAGGACGCTGGCGAGCGGCTCGCCTTCGAACAGCACGGCAAACTCGTCGCCGCCATAACGGCCGGCAACATCGGACGACGTAAGGGTTTCGCGCAAGATCGTGCCGGCCGCGCGAATCAGCGTGTCGCCGCGCAGGTGACCATAGGTGTCGTTGACCTGTTTGAAGCTATCGATGTCGATAAGGGCCACATAGGCAATCCCATCGGGCATTCGCGATTTCTTTTCGAACGATTCTATGACCGCCTTCATCCAGAATCGCCGGTTTCTCAAGGTGGTCAGATCGTCATGGCCACTCATTTCGCGAATCTCTTTCTTGCTTTGAGAGAGTTGTTGGGCGAGCGTGTAGGTTGAGAGGGCGACCAGCGTCGGGTAGAGCATGAGCAGGGGAAGGCAGGCGGCAACGCTCAGCACGTCGGAAGCCGGATTCAGTGCGAATCCGGTCAGCACACCCGCCAGGCATGCGCCGAGCAATACGGCAATGGACCCTTGCCACAACAGTCGAACGCCGCCGGCGGCGGCATTGTGCATGAGAAGCATCGAAATCAGAACCGCGGACGGTGCGGCGGAAAAGTGCATGGCGGCGGCCCATGCGCCACCAGCGATTGAATCGAGGAGCAGGTTCCGGCGTTCCGCAGCGACCGGGTCCGGCGCACGCATGGCCAGCATATGCGCCAGGGTTGGCCAGATGAACGCATTGATCGCCCAGATGGAAAGCACAACGTGACTCGCACCGGCCGGATAAACGGTGGCGAATATGAGAATTGCGCTGAGCGCGCATCCCAGCGAACGCAGTGCGAGAACCCGTCGCGAAAAGCGACGCCCCTTATCGAACCGTGACTCCATCAGTGCTCCAAACCCGGGGTTGCCTGCATGTGCAGGGACGACCAGGCAATGCGCGGAGTGACCGCTGCCCGTTGCCCGACCATCGAACGAACGACTGAGGTCAAGTGCGTGCTCCTGGCGTTGTCGGCGTCTATCGCCCGAAGGGCGACGGGTCAGCGCGCGTTGATGCGCCCTTATGAACATTGGGCGGTGCATAACCATACCGCTTGAACAGCCGTGCCAGATACGATGGCGATTCGATGCCGACGGCGGCGGCTGCGGCGAGGACGGTCATGCCCGGCGAGTTCAGCAGCGTCAATGCGACTTCCACGCGTCGCCGCGACTGATATTCAACGACGGACTCGCCGGTGACGTCGCGAAAGACCCGCGTCAATGCGCGACGCGACATTCCGAATTCGTAGGCGATACGCTCAAGGGGGACCGGCCGGTCGAGCGTCGCGTCGAGAAACGCGCAGATATCCCGCACGATCTCGGCACGGGCATCTCGCGGGTTCGGCGGCAATACGGCTGCCGTGAGGCCCGCTTCCACGCAACTCGCCGCCAGCGTGCGTGCGGCGAGGTCTGCGCGCAAGACGGCAAGCTCGGTCGAGGGCATTTCTGCGGCTCGGGCCATTCCCGTGGCGACGCGCACCGCGTCGAGCAACAGCAACGGTGCCGACCATATCGAGATGCGTGCATAAGAAAGCTTGCGTCGTGCCTTGCGTTCGCAAAAGGTGACGAAATCGCTGGCGACGTAGACCGCCACATGGGCCTGTCCTGGACGATAGCCTCGCGTGTCGTGCAGCCGCTGCGGCGGCACGACGACGAACGATTTCGGTGTGACACGCACGGGGGCGGCATTCGACTCGACGTTGAGGACGAGTTGTCCGGTTCGGGGGAGCAAGAACATGAACTCGTCGTCGTGCCTGTGCGGCTGCGTGCGATATTCGCCGACCGCAACATGCCGGACATCGGCGATGCGGTCGCCGCAGAGGTGGCGAGGGGCGGTCGGATAAGGCTTCAAGATGCTGTCCTTGGCGTGACGGGCCAATCGCGGCCCGCGCGGACGGCCTTGCGCGCAACCAGCCGGCGGCGTCGAGGCGGTCGGTTATCAGTATAGCCCGTGGTGGCGCACGACGAGCGACGGCCGCGACGTGCTTTGCGGGCGCGGGGGCACCGCCGCCTTTTCGGGAAAACGCTGCCGATGCTCGCCGTCGCAAGCATGGGCCTTGCGCGCGATTGGCCTGATCGGGTGCGCTGGGTGGCCCGATCGGGCGCGACGCACGCTTGCATCTTCGGCATGCTTGGATCACTTGTCCCTCGGAGCGCTCGTATGACCTTTGAAAACAGTATCCCGTCCGCCGGGGTTGCCGTGCGCGGCCTCAGTGCGCCCGATGTGCGATTCGTCAATGTATTTTCTGCGGGGGCCGGCGGGGGTAATCCTGCGCCCGTTGTGTTCGACGCGGATGGCTTGTCGTCAACTGAAATGATGGCAATTTCGGCGCGCTATGGTCACGAAAGCGCATTCGTGTGCAAAGCCAGTGATCCGCGCCACACCGCTCGGCTGCGCTTCTTCGTGCCCGCGCACGAGATGGAGATGTGCGGGCATGCCACGCTTGGGGCGATGTGGCTATTGCGCCAGGCCGGTCGGTGGACGACGACGGGTGCCACAGTGGAGACGCTGAGCGGCCTCGTCGATGTGCGTTATGACGAAGCGACGCGGCGTATCGATGTTGGCCAGCCGCGCGGCGTTGTCGCACCGATCGACGATCCGTCGCGGGTGGAGGCCGTATGTCAGGTGCTGCGACTGCGTCCGGGCGACCTTGCGCCGTTGGGCGTCGTCAATGCAGGAACGAGTCGCACGAAGACGCTGATTCCCCTTCGCTCTGTTCCGGCGCTCAACGCCCTGACCCCGGCGCTTGGCGATGTCCGCGCGTTGTGTGATGCACTCGAGTCGACGGGGCTCTATCCGTTCGCGGTCGAGCGAGCACGGCCGCTCGAGTTGCATGCGCGCCAGTTTCCGCGCTCCTCGGGCTATCCGGAAGACGCCGCCACCGGCATTGCCGCTGCGGCGTCGCTCTATGGCGCGCTTCACTATGGATTGCTTGCCGCAGGCGAATCGACGATGCGGGTTTATCAGGGCTTCGCAATGGGGCGGCCGTCGTGCATACGCGTGGCGTTGCGCGACGCCGATCGCCTCGACGCGGGTTGCTGGATCAGTGGCGCCGTCGAGTTCGCGATGCTCGAGCCTCGGGCATGACGACCTTGAGCCATGTTGGCTGTTGGCAGTTGGCGGATGAAGCGGTGCCACGGCCATTGTGGCCGCTGAGCGTCACGGCGCGACTTCTGCCCCCGAAATACCGTGTCGACGCAAGGCATCGGCGACGAAACCGGACGCTTTCATTTCCTCGACGAACGCTGCCAGAAATGCGTGGGCGTTTGCACTGCGCGCAATCGGCAGCCCCATCGCCTGGCGGATCACCATGAAGCGCTCGTTCAACAGCCGGTAACCGGCGGTGCTGGCGATATCGGCTTCGAGCTGTTGTTTCACGCCTGCCGCGACCTCGTAGCCGCCTTCGAGGAATGTCGTCACCACGCTCGGCGAGGTTGGCGCTCGCACGATTTCCGCATGCTGCAATTCCCGCGTGAGGAAGAGATCGTAGGCGCTGCCTCGCCCAACCACGACACGCGTGCCTGCCTGATCGACATCGGCGTTGATCGTTACCGCAGACGTTTGCGGCACGAGATAGTAGCCTTCGATCAGCACATAGGGAGCGGTGAAGGTAATTGTCGTGGCGCGTCGCGGATCGACGGCGAAAAAGCCGACGTCCGCCGCTTCGGCGGAAACGACGTCGACCGATTTGGCTGCCGTATCGACCGAGATCAGCTCGAGGGCGACGTCCAACCGCTGCGCAAGCGCCGTGGCCAGGTCCACCGAGATACCGCGCGGCGTTGACTGTTCGTCGAGTCCTGCGAGAACAGGGTTGCCCAGATTGATGCAGGCGCGTAGCGTGCCGGTCGGCGCCAGCGCGGCAACTAGGGAAGGGGCGAGCGTCACAATGGGGAGGATCCGTGGTGTCCTGCCGAAGTGCGGCCGGTCAGGTTTGCTGAGGGAGATTTCGCGACGACAATTTTACCGGAGGCGTCGAGCGGAGACTCGTGAAAACGTCGACCGCGCTCGTGCGGGCACAGTGTACAGCGCGGCCGGCGCATGACCGGCGCACGGCCGAATCGGCAGTCATATCTTTGGCAAAGGGCATCATTGCATGAACTTCGGATGTCGAAGTCCGTTGAGAATGACGCTACACTGTGCGCCGACAATCTCATCAACCTGGTGGACCTCGCGGAGGATTCGAAACATGTCAGTCAGAACGTTGCTTATCGCCTGCGTGGTCACTGCGGGGATAGTGATGTCCGGCGCCGTCGCCGCGCAGTCGTACTTGCAGAGCGGTGACCTCAACAGCATTCGCCAATCGAACCCAGCGGCGCCGGGAATATCGCTCCAGCCGTCGGCACCTCGGCGGGACAACGCGAGCGGTATCGGTGCGCAGTTCAGTCAGGGCATGGCGCAGGCCGAGCGACAGGCGCAGCGCCAGCGTGAGGCGTCCGCCATGAGCGATATGCAGATGAAAAATCTGACCGATTCGCAACGCGCGCCGCAAGGCCGTTATCCGGGCACGACCGTGAACGCGCAGGGTGCCGTCTACTTTGACGAGCAGGGGCCGACGGCTTGCACGAGAGATCCGGTGTCGGGACAGGTGCAATGCGGGGCGTCCACGTCTCGATAAGCGAACGCTTGCGGCGTTGCCTTATAGAGACGTTGCGGCGCAAGCGCGGCACACCGAAAGCACGCGTTGCCTCAGCCAGCGATGCACTGGGTCCGCCTCCATGCGCGGATGCCACATCAACGATACGGCGATCTGTTCGGTCGGCACGGGCAGATCGAAAACGTGAAACGACGCGGGTGAGATCGAAGCATGCCGTACGGCGCGTTGCGTCATGAGCGAGGCCGGCACCAGCGCAATCAGATCGGACGCCTGCGCCACGGACAACGCCGCCGGAAAGCTGGGCACCACCGCGACGATGTCCCGGTGCAGGCCCAATGCCTCGAGCGCATCGTCGACCGGTCCTTTGCCGGTGCCGTGCCGCGACGCCACGACGTGACCAAAGGCGACATATCGCCTGGCGTCCGGCGCACCGCTCGCGTCGAGTGGATGGCCGGAGCGTACGGCGCCCACGAAGTGATCGCGGAACAACGTCTGCACGCGGATCTCCGGGCCCATGTTGCTTGCCGCTCCGATCTCGCCGAGCACACCTATTTCAAGATCGGCTCGTCCGTCGCGCAAGGGCGCAGCCGTCTTTTCCGCCTTGGGCAGAAAGCGCAGGCTGACGAGGGGCGCCACCTCGGTGACTGCGGCAATCAGCGAGGCGCCGAAGGCCTCCACGAAGCCATCGTTGGTGCGAAGGGTGAACGTGCGGCGCAACGTGGCGAAGTCAGGTGAGGATGTGGCGGGGGTGAGCAGTGCGCGTGCCTCGTCCACGGCCTCCCGGCTGCGCGCGTGCAGTCGCTCCGCATGCGGGGTGAGCACCATGCGGCGGCCTGCGCGGACGAGCAATGGATCGCCGGTGGTGTCTCGCAAGCGGCTTAGCGTTCGGCTCATCGCCGACGCGCTCAGGTTCAAACGTCGTGCGGCCCCGGCCACGCTGGCTTCGGCGAGCAGGGCGTCCAGCGCAACAAGCAGGTTCAGGTCGGGGTCGGTCATGGGCATTTCCCGCGAGACGAGACATGGCGTTCCGTGCATGTTATCAGTGCAGATGCTGCGTCTTCCGCCATGCGTCTCATCACCTTACATTCCCTGACAGGTTACGTCACATCGTTGCTCGGCAATCTGCCGAGGATTCGTGAGTGGCGTTTGAGATGAGGAGTGCAGCATGCAGAACGCAATAGTCCCCCATGTTTCGACGCAAAAAACTGTCCTTTTGATTGGCGCATCGCGGGGTTTGGGCTACGCGATGGCTGAGGAGTATCTCAGGCGTGGCTGGCGTGTCATTGCCACGGCGCGGGCGGGGTCGTCGGGGAGGCTCGCTGCATTGGCGGCGACCGTCGGCGGCGCGCTCGAGGTTGAAATCGTCGATATCACGGTTGCGGCGCAGGTGGCCGCGTTGCGCGAGCGATTGGCCGACTGTCGGATCGATCTTCTCTTCGTGAATGCGGGGGTGAAGAACGACGACAGGGAGACGATTGCGGACGTATCGACCGAAGAGTTCGTGCGCGTCATGGTGACGAATGCGCTGAGTCCGATGCGCGTGATTGAGGCGTTCGAGGGGCTGGTGCCGGCTGGCGGCACGCTCGGTGTGATGTCGTCGGGGCAGGGTAGTCTCACGAACAATACCCATGGCAAATACGAGGTCTACCGGGGCAGCAAGGCGGCGTTGAACATGTTGATGCGCAGCTTCGCGGCGCGTCATCGCGACGATACGCGCACGATGTTGCTGATGGCGCCCGGATGGGTGCGTACGGATATGGGTGGGGCGGATGCGCGCTTGAGCATCGAGCAGAGCATTCCCAACCTGATCGACACCATCACGGCGCACGACGGCCGCCCGGGATTGCACTATGTCGACTATCTTGGCCGAACGGTGCCGTGGTGATCGGCGGTGCGTGCGCCGAGCGGGTTGCACCGAGGCCTTTCATGCTGCGTCCGCGCGCGAAATATGGATTTGGCGGACCTGTGGCGGCAGCGTCGTTCGGGGCGACTGGATGAAATCAGTGCAGCGGATCGGAGGGGGCGTCGTTTTCAAAGGTGCGAAGGCGCCAGCCGAACCAGACTGCCAGCATTCGGACGACGAAGCCGGTCAGGCAGCCGATGGTTGTGGCAATGCCGTTCGATACACCCCAATGCAGCATGGCGACATAGAGTGCGCCTGCGATACAGGCCACGCTTGCATACATCTCCCGGCGCAACACGAGCGGCACTTGGCCGCAGAGGAGGTCGCGCAGCATACCGCCGCCGATGCCGGTGAGCACGCCGGCGAGCACAACGATGATGGGGCTTGAGCTGACCGTCATGCCGACGTCGCAGCCGAGAATGGTGAATGCGGCGAGTCCGATGGCGTCGACGGTGATGAAGGTCATGCGTAGTCGGTGGACGTGTCGCGCGACGATCGAGGTGAGTGTGGCGGCGCCCAGCGTGAGGAGCAGGTACTCTGGGTGTGCGATCCAAACGAGGGGGTGGCGGCCGAAGAGGACGTCGCGGATGGTGCCGCCGCCGAGGGCTGTCACCATGCCGACGAAGGCGAGTCCGAAGCGGTCCATGCCGCGTTGCATGCCCATGATTGCGCCTGACATTGCTTCGGTCACGATGGCGATCAGGTAGAGCGCGTAGAAGATTTCCGTTTTCATAAGGTCCCATCGAGTGCGGGTGGAAATATATCACTTCATGAAATTTTCTCTGGATAGGAAGCGTATCCGCGCTACCGACTGATGAGTTTGGTGGACGGAGGGAGTGATTCCGCTGAGCGCGACAGAGAGTGGGGAGCGGGAGTGGGAGTGGGGTTGGGGTTGGGGAAATAGCTGGCCGGACCGGAGCCCCTTTCTGCCACGAGTTGGGTCATTGTCTGAGTGGCGGAAAGGGGCTTCGGTCCGGTGCCGTAGAGGATGTAAGAACTGAAGGGGGGGGAGGCGAGGGAGGTTTGCGGGGCGGTGCGGGGGGAAGGCTACAACGTGGCGCGTGTGCGGCACATCGACTCGTTCGAACAGCATTGGAACGACGAGGAACGCGGCCTCGCATGGCGTTGGCTCCCTCCTTGTCGGAACACACGGCCTGCACGTGAGCTGCGGTCTGCTTTGGCGCGTCGTGATGATCCAGCAGATTGTCGGATCGCCACTTCGGCTAAGATGCAGGCATCGACGTCGTGGCCGATGCGATATCTCCGAGAGCGTGGCCGTCCGAGCCCGCCATTCCGACAATCTGGCAATGAAGCTACGTGGCAACGGTTGGCGACGACTTTTCGCCCGAGCGTTCGTGGGCGCGGGCGCCGTGTGGGCAACTGCCGCTCTGGCGCAGCCGCCCCAGTACAAAACGGATGCCGAGCTCATGGGCGCGGCGATTGCGTCGCCCGAAGGCGTCGGTCAGGTGCTGGCGCGGCTTGTGCAGAAATGCGGGCTCTACAGCGCGGCGACCCGAACGCACGGCAATGCGGTATTGCGAGCCTGGCAGGTGCGTCATCGCGATTATCTCGATGAGGGGCGGCGCGTGCGGGCCGAGTTGCAATCGGTCTACACCGATCCCCAGGAACGAGCGCGTTTCAACGACCTGTTGCAGACGCAATTTCCGATGCTCGTCGAGCGCCAGTTCGTCGTCTACTCGCGCAGCATCGACGACCAGACGACCGAGCCCGCGAAAGCGGCATTGTGCGACAGCTATTTCTCAGCCGTCGACGACCGCCAGTTCGACCTCAGCGTCAACGACCCTGCGCTTGCCGCCTACCTCGACCGGCGAATTGCCGCGCGCGCAGCACCCGCGAGCGCGGGCAATGCCGGCAGCGACAGCCCTCCAAACGCAGGTGCGGAGGGCGCAGCAGGTCCGTCATCCCTACCCACGCCGCCGCCCGCGCCGCCGCCCACGCAGAAGTAGGCGCGGCTACGCCGTCGCGGGCGTGTTGCCGTCATCCGGCAGCTCACCCGTGAGCAAGTAGCGCATGAGGTCGGCCACCGGGCGAATGCGCTCGCCAAACGGCAACGGATCGCGGCCGCGAAAGAAGAGTCCGCGCGCCACATCGCCCCGCACGGCCTGCGCGAGTTTCAGATCGATACAGAACTGCCCGACGCGTGCCACGCCATCGCGCAGCCCGCATGCCTGCAGGCAATCGAATCCCTCCAGGCATTGCCGCACTTTGGCCTTCGCCTGCAGGGCGGTCTCGCGCGACAGATACTTCCTCAGCCACGGCGTCAGCACGGCACGCGCGGGCAACCCGGCCACGCTGGTGAATTCCGCGATGTCTTCAGGCCGTGCGCGCGCCAACACTTCCTTGAACGCCGGGTGGGCGTCCGATTCCTCGGTGACGGCAAAGGCCGTGCCCAATTGCACGCCCGCCGCGCCCTGGCCGAGCCAATGCCGGACCTGCTCGTGACGATGGATACCGCCCGCCACGATCAGCGGCACACGGGTCCAGTCGATACCAAGCGTGGCATAGATCTCCCGGCACTGCGTGAGGACATGATCGAATGAAAAGCGCGCGTCGCCCAGATCCTCGAGACGCGACGCGCCGAGATGCCCGCCCGCATGCGCCGGATGTTCAATGACGATGGCGTCCGGCAGACGGCCCTTCTTCATCCACTTGCGCAGCACGAGACTCACGCCGCGTGCGTCCGAGAGAATCGGGATGAGGGCCACGTGAGGGTGGGCAGCGGTGAGCTCCGGCAGATCGAGCGGCAGTCCGGCGCCCATGACGATGGCGTCGGCGCCGCTCTCGCACGCCTGCCGCACCAGCGACGCGTGCGCACTCACCGCCTTCATGACGTTGACCGCTACGAGCCCGTTTCCGTCGGCAATCGCCTTCGCAGCGCGAACTTCGCGATCCAGCGCGATCAGATTGACGGCCTCGATGGCCGCTTTGTCGCGTGTACCGTCGACTTGAGCGAGCAGGTCGGGGTGGTGATGGCGCAGGTCGATACTGGCGATCGTGCCCATGCCGTTGTGCCGCGCCACCGTGCCCGCCAGGCGGTGCGCGGAGATGCCGATTCCCATGCCACCCTGCACCACCGGCACCAGCCGGCGGCCGGCCAGCGTCAACCATTGCTCGTTCATATCAGTTCCGTTCGTCGAAGTTGTCTCGCGCGGGGCGTGCCCCACGTGGACTCGCGTACGCGAACAGGCAGTCTGACCTCGACTCGGCGAACGATTCTTGCGATGGGTCAAGCGCGGGCGCGCCCAACCGGTGTTTTCCGTGCGGCATGACGTCGCAGCGCCCGGCGGCCGGTCCCGCGACGAGATCGAACGGCGCTCGGACGAACCGGCTCCCTAGCCGGCGCGAGTCTTCGGCGGCGTGCCGCGCAGCTTCATGCCGAGGCCGCTCAGGAACACGCGCAGCGCGTCCGTCTTGCCCAGTTGCGGGCGATGACGGAAGACGTCGTAGTCGACGGCTTCGATCAGATCGAGAATGCGCAGGCCGCCTTGCACCACGCAGCACAGTTCAAGCCCGAAGCGGCCCGGTACCCGGTTGGCGAGCGGCGCGCCACGCAGCATCATTTGCCGGGCGAAGTCGACTTCGTAGCGCATGAGCGCGCGCCAGCGATCGTCGAAGGTCTGCGCACCAATGTCGGCGTCGGTCACACCGAAGCGGGCCATGTCGTCCTGCGGCAGATACACGCGCGCCTTTCGCCAGTCGACTTCCACGTCCTGCCAGAAGTTGATGAGTTGCAGGGCGGAGCAGATGTCGTCCGAGCAGGCGATGTTCTCGGGCGTGTCGAGCTTGAACAGGGCGAGCATGATGCGCCCGACCGGATCGGCCGAGCGCCGCGTGTAGTCGCGCAGTTCGGCAAACGTCGCGTAACGCTTGATCTCGATATCCTGATCGAACGCGCTGAGCAGATCGGCAAAAGGCTCGACAGCAAGCCGATGCTCGGCAATGACGCGCGCAAGGGCGGCGAACAGCGGCTTGTCGGGCGACGTCGGCTGCCCGGCGGCAATTTTGTCGAGTTCCGCGCGATACGCCGCGAGGCTGGCGTGGCGCTCGGCGTTGGGCGCGTTGCCCTCATCGGCAATGTCGTCGGCCGTGCGCGCGAAGTTATAGATCACGCCCACCGGCGCGCGCATCTCGCGCGGCAGCAGGATACTGGCGACCGGGAAGTTCTCGTAGTGCTCGATCTTGGCGTCGGAAGTCATCGGGCGGGTGAGGTCAATGGGGCAATGTCGCTCGCATCCGGCCAGGCATGGCCGTGAGCGGCGTGGATCGTGAAAACCGGGACGAACCGGAACCTGTCGCCGTCGCCACGGCAGGCGGCGCGGCGGCGGAAATATACGGGGCAAAGCGCTCGCGAAGGCCCGCAGAGGCGCCGGGAAAGCTGGCCGGCGCTGCGCCGAGCGCCCCGAGATTCTATGCTATCGTTCCGAATCCTGGCGGGAAAGTCGCGCCAATCCCCGGTATACTTCCCTCCTTGCAAGAATCCCCTGAGTTTTTTCCGTGGTGTCACCCTGTTCCCCTGCACGACGAGGAGCCTCGTGAGCGTCGCCGAACCGATCGAAATTTCGCCTGAGCAGAGCAGCGCACGCGTGGCGTCGGGCAGCAGTTTTTACGCGGCCATGCGCATTCTGCCGTCCGCGCAGCGTGAAGGCATGTTCGAGATCTATGCCTTTTGCCGCGCCGTGGACGACATTGCCGACGACGGCGAAGATACGTCGGCGAGCCGTATGGCGCGTCTGGCCCGGTGGCGGCGCGATCTGGCCGATCTGTACGACGGACGCCCTGCGCCGTCGCTCACGAACCTCGCGCGCGTCGTCCATCAGTTCGGCCTGAAGCACGACGACTTTCTCGCCGTGATCGATGGCATGGAAATGGATGCCTGCGGCCCCATCGTTGCGCCCGATCTGCCCACGCTCGATCTGTATTGCGATCGCGTGGCGAGCGCCGTCGGCCGTCTGTCGGTCAAGGTGTTCGGCATGCCCGAGGAGGACGGCATCGATCTGTCCCATCATCTCGGTCGAGCCCTCCAACTGACGAACATTCTGCGCGATATCGACGAAGATGCCGGCATCGGCCGTGTCTACCTGCCGCGCGAAGTGCTCGCCGACGCCGGTATCGTGGCGGCCACGCCGGAGCGTGTCGCCGCCGCCACGCTCGACCGCGCCTGTGCGCCGCTCGTTGCGCAGGCGCGTGAGCACTACACGAAGGCGCGCGCGATCATGGCGCGATATCCGCGCCGCGTGATCGTCGCGCCCGCCGTGATGGCCAAAGCCTACGGCGCCATTCTCGACAAGCTCGTTGCGCGCGGCTTTGCCGTGCCTCGCGAGCGCGTGCGGGTGCCGCGCTGGCGTCTTATTCTGATGCTGCTGCGGCAGATGGTCTTCTGATGGCGGGCACGGTTCACGTCATCGGCGCCGGCCTTGCAGGTCTGGCCGCCGCGGTGAGGCTTGTCACGCGCGGCGTGCCGGTCGTGCTGCACGAGGCCGCACCGCAGGCGGGCGGGCGGTGCCGCTCCTATTTCGATCGGCAGTTGAACGCCGTGATCGACAACGGCAATCATCTGGTGCTCTCGGGCAATTCGACGATGCGCGAATTCACGCGCACCATCGGCTCCGCGCATACGCTCACCGGCCCCGGTCGCGCCGAGTTCGCGTTCGTCGATCTCGATAGCGACGAGCGCTGGACAGTGCGTCTGTCGGAAGGGCGGCTGCCGTGGTGGATCTTCGACAAAAATGCCCGCGTGCCAGGCACCCGTTGGTCGGACTATCTGTCGCTGGCGCCGCTGCTGCGCGCCGGGCCCGACGCAACGATGACCGACGCGATGAATTGTCCGCCCACGCTCTATCACCGGCTCATTCACCCGCTGTTTCTCGCCGTGCTCAACGCCGATCCGGCCGAGGGCTCGGCGCAGATGGCCGCCGCCGTCATTCGTGAAACGCTCGCGGCGGGCGGCAAGGCCTGCCATCCGTTGATTGCGTGCGACGGTCTGGACGTGTCGTTCGTCACGCCTGCGCTGGCGTTCCTGGAAGCGAAAGGTGCGCGTGTGCTGATGCAGCACCGCGTGCGCGCGTTGGGCTTTGCGCCGGACGGCAGCCGTGTCGAATCGATCGACTTTGGCGACGGGCCGCAGGCCTTGGCCGCCGCAGATGCCGTGGTGCTCGCGGTACCGCCGAACGTGGCGGCGGCGCTGGTGCCGGACCTGACCACGCCCGACGAATACCGGGCCATCGTCAACGCGCATTTTCAGGTGCCGCCGCCGCCGGGCTGCCCGCCGATGATCGGTGTGGTGAACGGCGTGAGCGACTGGATCTTCGCCTTCGACGGCCGTTTGTCGGTGACGATCAGCGGCGCAGACCATCTGCTGGACGAATCGCGGGAATCGCTCGCGCTGCGCATTTGGGAAGAGGTCGCACGTGCGTGTCGACTTCCGTCCACGCCGATGCCGGTGTGGCAATTGGTGCGCGAGAAGCGGGCCACGTTTGCGGCGACCCCGGCGCAGGACAAGCGTCGCCCCGGCGCGCAGACCCGCTGGCGCAATCTCGCGCTGGCCGGAGACTGGACCGCCACGGGACTGCCCGCCACCATCGAAGGCGCGCTGCGCAGCGGCAACCGGGCGGCCGATGTGCTGTGTCCCGCCTGAGCGCTGCCGGAGCGTCGTGCGCAGGTACCGAGCCGGAAGCGAGGGTCGGAAGCGAGGGTCGGAAGCCGGCGGAAAGCGTGCGGAAAGCGACCGGAAACAGCGGGCGTCATTGCAAGTGTCAATGTTTAACCGGTGCGTGTTGCGCGCCGCTCATACGCCTTTGAGTAGGCAAGAACGCCATGGATACGATACGCGAGGCTTCCGAAAAGGAAGCACGACGCACGGCCACCGCCACGGCCGTGGATCTCAAACTGCATACCGAGCTTGCGCATAAGGTGAGTACGGCAATGGCGACTCAGACGCTCGAGACGGGGATCGACCGTTCGATCAAGGCGCTGCTCGATCTGCAACAGGACGACGGCCACTGGCTCTTCGAGCTGGAAGCCGACGCGACGATTCCCGCCGAGTACGTCTTGCTTCGTCACCATCTCGGTGAGCCGGTCGACGCCGAACTCGAAGCGAAGATCGCAGCGTATCTGCGTCGCATCCAGGGCGACGACGGCGGCTGGCCGTTGTTCCACCAGGGCAAGTTCGACATGAGCGCGAGCGTGAAGGCGTACTTCGCGCTCAAGATGATCGGCGAACCCATCGATGCCCCGCACATGGTGCGGGCCCGCGAGGCCATTCTCTCGCGCGGCGGTGCGCAGAATTCGAACGTCTTCACGCGCATTCTGCTGGCGCTCTATGGCGTGCTCTCCTGGCGTGCCGTGCCGATGATGCCCGTCGAGATCATGCTGTTGCCGCAGTGGTTCCCTTTCCACCTGTCGAAGGTGTCGTACTGGGCGCGCACCGTGATCGTGCCGCTGCTCGTGCTGCAGGCCAAGCGTCCGCTCGCACGCAATCCGAAGGGCGTCGGCATCGACGAGTTGTTCATCGGCAGCCCCAAAGACGTCGGTCCTCCGAAGCGGGCGCCGCACCAGAGCCGCTTCTGGTTCGCGTGTTTCTCCGGCGTCGATCATGTACTGCGTGCGCTCGATCCGTTCTTCCCCAAGGCGCTGCGCGAGAAGTCGGTCAAGCGCGCCGTCGCGTTCGTCGACGAACGCCTCAATGGCGAAGACGGCCTGGGCGCGATCTATCCGGCCATGGCCAACGCGGTCATGATGTACGACGTACTCGGCTATCCGGAGGATCATCCGAGTCGCGCAATGGCGCGCAGGTCGATCGAGAAGCTGGTGACGCCCGCCGATCACGAGACCTATGTGCAGCCGTGCCTCTCGCCGGTGTGGGACACCGCCCTGTCGGCGCACGCATTGCTGGAAACCGGCGACAAGCGCGCCATCGAATGCGCGGGCAAAGGCCTGGCGTGGCTGATTCCGCTGCAGATTCTGGACGTGCGCGGCGACTGGATTTCGCGCCGCCCGAACGTGCGTCCGGGCGGCTGGGCGTTCCAGTTTGCCAACCCCCACTATCCGGATGTCGACGACACCGCCGTGGTCGCCATGGCGATGGATCGCTATGAAAAACTGGCGGGGGCGTTCGAGAACGACAAGGTCGACGCAAGTCAGCGAGCCATGCGTCATGCGATCGATCGCGGTACGGAGTGGGTCATCGGCATGCAGAGCAGTAATGGCGGCTGGGGCGCGTTCGAGCCGGAGAACACCCATCTGTATCTGAACAGCATTCCTTTCTCCGATCACGGTGCGCTGCTCGATCCGCCGACGGTGGACGTCTCCGCGCGGTGTCTGTCGATGCTGGCGCAGTTGCCGACGTCGCCGCAGCGCAAGGCGTCTGCCGATCTGGCGTTGAAATACATCCTCGACGATCAGGAAGCCGACGGTAGCTGGTACGGCCGCTGGGGCATGAATTTCGTGTATGGGACATGGTCGGCCATGTGCGGTTTGCAGGCGGCGGGTTTGCCGCCGGAGCATCCGGCCATGGCGCGTGCCGCGCAGTGGCTGCTCTCGATCCAGAACGCCGACGGCGGCTGGGGCGAGGACGGCGACAGCTACAAGCTCGAGTACAAGGGCTACGAGCCGGCACCGAGCACGGCGTCGCAGACCGCCTGGGCGCTGCTTGGCCTGATGGCGGCAGGCAAGGCCCACGATCCGGCGCTCAAGCGCGGCATCGACTATCTGCTCGACACGCAGAACGACGAAGGACTGTGGGACGAAGCGCTCTACACGGCGACGGGCTTCCCGCGCGTGTTCTACCTGCGTTATCACGGCTATCGCAAGTTCTTCCCGCTCTGGGCGCTCGCGCGTTACCGTAACCTGACGGTACGCAACGATTGCCCGGTGCCTTGCGGCATGTAATCGCGAACGCCACGCCATGCAAGCGCCCATCATCGTTGTGACTGGCATGCCCTTTGAAGCCCGCATCGCGCGCGGCGACGGGGTACGTGTGGTCTGCGCGCAGAACGACACCCTCGCCGAAGACCTCGTGGCCGCGATGGCGCACGACGGCGCGCGCGGGCTGGTGAGCTTCGGCACTGCCGGTGGGTTGATCCATGGCGTGAGCGCCGGTCAGTGGGTGATTGCGCGCCGGGTGCTGGATATGCCGCAGCGGGCACGCGAGTATGTGTCGTCCGTGGCCTGGGCCGATGCGTTGCATCGCGCAATGCCCGACGCGTTGCTCGCCGATCTGGCCGGTGTGACCGCCCCCGTCGTGCGTGCCGAAGACAAGGCCGCGCTGTTTTGCGAGAGCGGGGCGGCCGCAGCGGATATGGAGTCGCACATCGTCGCGCGGGTGGCGCTGGCGCACGGGCTGCCGTTCGTCGCCGCACGGGTCGTGATCGACCCGGCAGAACGCTCGCTCCCTGCGGCGGCGCTCGCCGGGCTTCGCAGCGATGGTTCCACCGATATCCTCGGCGTGCTGCGTTCGCTCGCCGCCGATCCGCGGCAACTGCCCGCGTTGTTGCGCGTCGGGCAAGACGCCGGCCGTGCCCAACGGGCCATGCGTCGCGGTCGCCGTATCATCGCCCTCCAACTGGGTGACGGATTCGGTGCGGCAGCCGCAGGCATCTGATCGCGTCGCTTCGCAAGCGGCCTCATCGAAGAGACGCCGCATCCAGCAAAAATGCCAGCGCGTCGTTGCAGACGGGCTGGCATTCCGGGGGTGACCGAGCGCGGGGTGACTTCAGCCTTCAGTTCATGCGTCTGACGATTGCTGGCCTCGGGCCTGGGCGCGGCCCTTCCACATGCCGCCGCGACCCCGCCAGTGTTGCAGCGCCGAGTCGAACGTGAAGACGGTATAGAGCGCGGCGACGAGCGGCAACAGCGGCCCGAAGCTCGACGGCTGACGGTAGAAGCGCAGCATCGGCAGGTACGACAGCGTCATCGCGATCCAGGCGAAGAGTCCCAGCCACTGCGCAATGCCCGACGCGAAGATCGTCATGACCGGCGGCACGATGAACGTGAGCAGCAGCGAAACGAGGGTCCCCGCAAGCAGCAACGGCGAGTACTGCAATTGTGCGTACGCCGTGCGCGACACCATCTTGCGAATCTCGCCGAGGTTATCGTACGGACGCACGCTCACCGCGCGCTCCGTCAGCCCCAGCCAGATCGCACCTTGCCGCTTGAGCAGGCGTCCCATGGCGCAGTCGTCGATGATCTCGTCGCGAATGGCTTCGATGCCGCCCCCGGCTTCGAGCGACGCGCGATGGATCAGCATGCAGCCGCCTGCCGCCGCCGCCATGCGTTTCTTCGGATCGTTGACCCACGCGAACGGGTACAGCATCTGGAAGAACAGCACGAACGCGGGGATCAGCGTGCGCTCGAACCATGCCGTGCATCGAAGCTTCGCCATGAGCGAGACGAGCACGCGACGCTCGCTCGTGGCACGCACGACCAGACGGCGTACGTTCTCAGGCGAATGCGCGATGTCGGCATCGGTGTGCAGCAGATAGTCGGGGGCGATGCCATCGTCGTTCGTGCCGGGGTCGCTCGCGAACGCGACGCCCTGGTGAACCGCCCACATCTTGCCGGTCCAGCCGCCGGGCAGCGGCTGGCCGCCGAGCACGTCCACGCGACGCGTGAAGCCGTCGGCGGCAGCCTGGGCAGCCGCTTCGCGGGCAAGGCCGGCCGTGCCGTCGCTGCTTTGGTCGTCGACGACCACGATGCGCAGGCGTCCGGCATAGTCCTGACGGCACAACGACGCGACGACCTGCCCGATCGATTCCGCCTCGTTGCGCGCGGGAATGACGACGGCCACTGCGGGCCAGACGTCGGGCGCAGGCAGACGATCTTCGTCTCGATCGTCGCGCTCGCGCGCACGCCAGAAGCCCCCCTGCGAACTCAGCAGATAGATCCAGATGGCCAGCGACAACGCGGCGATCCAGGCCAAAACCGTCATGACAAATATCCGGCAGAACCGAACCAGGCGAGCGCGTCGCGCAGGCCTTCGGCATAGGGGCGGGCGGTGTAGCCGAGTTCGCGCCTGGCCTTCTCTGAGGAGAAGAACATGCGATAGCGCGACATCTTCAGGCCATCGACTGTCACGAACGGCTCCTTGCCGGTGAAGCGCGCGACGCCTTGCGCCGCCATGGCCAGCGGGTAGAGCGGCCAGCGCGGCAGCGCAATCTTCGGGGCGCGGCGACCCGCCATGCCTGTGATGGCCGCGAGCATGTCGCGCAGCAGCACGTCGTCGCCGCCGAGAATGTAGCGCTCACCGATGCGGCCGCGCTCGAGTGCGAGCAGATGGCCTTCGGCGCAGTCGTCGACGTGCACCAGGTTCAGGCCCGTGTCGACGAACGCGGGAATCTTGCCCTGCGCCGCCTCGACGATGATGCGACCCGTGGGCGTGGGCTTGATGTCGCGCGGACCGATGGGGGTGGACGGATTGACGATCACGGCGGGCAGGCCGTCGCGTGCAATCATCTGCTCGACCAGGCGTTCGGCCGCGACCTTGCTGCGCTTGTACACGCCGATGGTCGTGGCTTCCTCGTTCGGTGCGCTTTCGTCGACCGGGCCGGCGGCGTCGTGCACCCGCAGCGTGGCGACGCTGCTGGTGTATACCACTCGCTCGACGCCTGCACGCAGCGCGGCTTGCATCACCGTGCGCGTGCCATCGATGTTGGCTCGCATGATGTCGTTGGGATCTTTCGCCCAGAGCCGGTAGTCGGCGGCGACGTGGAGCAGGGCGTCTACCCCGGCGAGCGCGCGCTGCATCGACGCGGCGTCGCGCATGTCGCCCTCCACGACTTCGACGGGCAGATCGGCGAGGTTCGCGCGCGGGCTGGTGCCGCGCACCAGCAGGCGAACCTCATGACCGCGCGCGAGCGCCGTGCGTGCGACCGCAGAACCGACGAACCCGGAGGCGCCGGTGACCAGCACACGCGACGGCATTTACGCCTTGGCCCGGCGCAGCTCGTCGAGCTTGATCTCGACGTGCTTCGAGAACACGAACTCGGCCGGACGCTGCTTGGCGAACGAGACGTCCTCGGCCATCGGGCCGTCGGTGCGCACGCCCTTGAGCGCCACACCCAGCGCGCGCAGCGGACGCGTGAGCGTCTCGTTCACGGCCGTGGCTTCGAAACCGCTGTGCACCATGCAGTCGGCGCACTTCTCGTAGTTGCCCACACCGTACTTGTCCCAGTCGGTGGTTTCCATCAACTCGGTGTACGACTTGGCATAGCCTTCGCCCAGCAGATAGCACGGACGCTGCCAGCCGAACACGGTGCGCGTCGGGTTGCCCCACGGCGTGCAGTGGTACGAGCGATTCCCGGCGAGGAAGTCCAGGAACAGGCTCGACTGGCTGAATGTCCAGCGCTTGCCGCCGTCGCCGCGCTTGAGAATGTCGCGAAACAGTTGCTTGGTCTTCGAGCGGTTCAGGAAGTGTTGCTGATCCGGGGCGCGTTCGTAGGCATAGCCGGGCGAGACGGTAATGCCGTCAAGGCCCATTTCCTTCGTCGAATCGAAGAATCTGGCGACCTTTTCCGGATCGGCATTGTTGAACAGCGTGCAGTTGATGTTCACACGGAAGCCGCGTGACTTGGCCAACTTGATGGCGGCCACGGCGCGCTCGTACACACCTTCCTGCGACACGGCCGCGTCGTGCATTTCACGATCGCCGTCGAGGTGAATCGACCATACGAAGAACGGACTCGGCTCGTAGTCGTCGATCTTTTTCTCGAGCAGCAGCGCGTTCGTGCACAGATAGACGAACTTCTTGCGCGCGATGATGCCTTTGACGATCTGCGGCATTTCCTTGTGCAGCAGCGGCTCGCCACCGGCGATCGAGACCACCGGCGCGCCGCATTCGTCCACGGCGTCGAGCGAGTCCTTGAGCGAGACGCGCTGGTTCAGAATGGGGTCCGGATAGTCGATCTTGCCGCAGCCCGAGCATGCGAGATTGCAGCGGAACAACGGTTCGAGCATCAGCACCAGCGGGTAGCGCTTGTTGCCCTTGAGACGTTGCTTCATCAAGTAGGCGCCAACATACGCCTGTTGCAGGAAGGGGATGGCCAAGTTCGGCTCCTGTTCGTGTTGCGTTAGCCAGCGACCGCGCAATGTGCGGCGACCGGCTCGATTTTGATCAATTCCGACGGCAAGCGGAACTGGATAGTTTCCTCGATGCCGTCCATGAGAGTCACTTCGACGGTGTCGATGCGACGCAGCGCGTCGATCACGTCTTCGACCATGCGTTCGGGCGCGGACGCCCCTGCGGTAATGCCGATGCGCGCCTGTGTGCGCACCCATTCCGGATTGACCTCGGAGCCATCGGCCACGAGATAACTCGGCAGCCCCATTTCAGAGCCAATTTCACGCAGCCGGTTCGAGTTCGAGCTGTTCGTCGCGCCCACCACGAGCAGCACGTCCACACGCTCGCACAGCTCGCGCACGGCGGTCTGCCGGTTCTGCGTGGCGTAGCAAATGTCCTTGGTGTCCGGGCCGACGATATCGGTAAAGCGACGTTGCAGCGCAGCAATGATACCGCGAGTCTCGTCGACCGAGAGCGTGGTCTGCGTTACATACGATACCGGCGTGTCGATGGCAAGCGGAAGTGCGTCGACATCGTCCTCGGTCTGCACGAGATGCACGGGGCCGTCGATCTGGCCCATCGTCCCCTCGACTTCCGGGTGACCGGCGTGCCCGATCAGAATGACTTCACGGCCCGCGGACACATAATTCTTGCCCTGAATGTGCACTTTGGTGACGAGCGGGCAGGTGGCATTGAGCACCTTCAAACCGCGCGTCTGCGCTTCCTGTTCGACGACGCGTGCGACGCCATGGGCGCTGAAAATGGTGACCGCGCCCGCAGGGGCTTCGGACAACTCGTCGATAAAACGCGCACCCTTGGCCTTGAGCGAATCGACCACATGCTTGTTGTGGACAATCTCGTGGCGCACGTAGACCGGGGCGCCGTACTTTTCCAGGGCACGCTCGACAATCTCGATGGCGCGTATGACACCGGCGCAAAAACCACGGGGTTGGGCAAGGAAGACTTGCATTCAGCTCTCCGGCTTGGGTCGGCCGGGATGGCGGTTTCAATTCGGGTGTCCATGTCGTGAAACCATGGCCTCATGGACCGCGCGGCGCCAGTTTCGATGGCAATTCGCGCGCACCCGCAGGGGGACCGCCGTCCGGTCTTTTGACAAGCGACGATTGTAACCGCCGCCGCCAAATATTGCTGACGACCCCCGGTGGGAAGATGCCAGCGGATGTTGCGAAAATCTGAATGAATCGGTGGGTATCCGGCTGGGATCTGCGCCGATTCCGCCGTCAAGTGGGTGATTTCATTTGCCGAAACGCGCGTTCTTGTCACGCAAATAGGCGATCAGGCCGTCGATGCCCCCCTGAGCGATGCGTGCTTTGAACTGCGGCTGATACAACTGAATGAGCCACGCGTCGGCCACGTTCTCGCCCATCATGTTGATGTCGTAGATCTTCCAGCCCTTGTCGGTCCTGGCCAGACGATAGGCCACCGACAGATTGTCGCCCGTGCCGACGACCGAGGCGCCCACCACCACGTCGGTGCTGTTCGCCGTGAGTTTGGCCGGGGTGAACCTGAACGAGATCTGGGTGCCGCGCACCTGCGAGAGTTGCAACGCGAAAGTGTTCACGAGCAATTGTTGAAACTGCTCGAAGACCTGCTGCTGCTGGGCCGGTGTGGCGGCGTCGAAAGCCTTCGGACCGACGGCGTAGCGCGTGGTTCGATGGAAATCGGTATAAGGCAGGAAATCGCGGGCCACGACACGGGCCGTCGCCGTGACGTCGCCGTCGCGCGCGGCCGCGTCGGCCTTGGCCGCCTTGACGACCGTCTCGACCGCCGTCTTCACCATGTCGTTCGGATTGGCGCTGCCTGCCTGTGCCCAGGCGCTCGTTGCGCCACTGATGCCGCTCAATGCGACGGCGGCGAACGCCGTCACGAGAAATTTGTTCATACGTAAAAAACCCAGCTCGTCTGCGTCGGTTTAAATCGGGTAGGCGGTAGTGTAGTGCACGTGGCCTTGTATACTGCTGCGATTTCCTAAATTCACCGTTTCCTCGTTTTCCATGGACTGATCGACGGATATCGTCCCCGATTGGTTCCCCGGCAGCGCCTGTGACATGACGTTTCGCGCCCTTTGGGGCTGCGGCGGCCGGGGCGGGGAGATCTCTACTCTGTTCCGGAACCGCTACATGCTGACTTCGCTCGTGGTGCGCATCGTCCGATTTTCGGCGAAGCACGCGTACCCGGTCATCTTCGCTTCGCTACTGCTCGTGATAGCGAGCTGCGTGTATGTCGCGAAGCACTTTGCGATCAACACCGATATCTCGAGCCTGATCGACGCCAACACGCCCGCCGCCGAGCGTGGCCGCGACATCGATCGTGCCTTCCCGCAGAAGTCCGACCTCACGCTGGCCGTGGTGCAGGCCCCGGCCGCAGAGTTCGCCGACCAGGCCGCCGCCGAGTTGGCCGCGAAGCTGGCGACCGAGACGGACGTATTTCGTGCGGTGAGCCGTCCGGGCTCGGGCGAGTTTTTTGCCCATAACGCGCTGCTCTTCGCGTCGCTCGACGACGTCACGTCGCTCACGCGCCGGCTCGAAGACGCGAAACCCCTCGTCAATCGTCTGGCCCAGGACCCAAGCCTGACGGGTTTGTCGAACCTGTTGTCGGTCACATTGCAGACGCCATTGCTCACGGGCCAGGTGAAGCTGCCGGACATGGCGCGATTGCTCGGCGCCGCCGCCGATACGACCGAGGCGGTGCTGGCAGGCCGTCCGGCGGCGATGTCGTGGCGTGCGCTCGTCGCGCCGGACACCGTGGCACGCAGCTTCGTTCAGGTGCAGCCCGTGCTGGATTACGCAGCGCTCGAAGCCGGGGCGAACGCCGCGACGCGCATTCGGGCGGCAGTGGCCGATCTGAAGCTCGGTGAGCGCTACGGCGCGACCGTACGTTTGACGGGGCCGCGCCCGCTCTCCGACGAGGAGTTCGCGTCGGTGCGTCAGGACGCCGGGCCGAACGCCGTCATCACGTTGCTGGCCGTGCTCGTGGTGCTGTGGCTGGCGGTGCGCTCGGGCAAGATGATTCTTGCCGTGTTCATCACCCTGCTTGCCGGTCTGGCCGTCACGTTTGCGCTCGGACTGATGATGGTCGGCGCGCTGAATATGATCTCGGTGGCGTTCGCGGTGCTGTTCGTCGGTATTGGCGTTGACTTCGGCATTCAGTTCGGCGTGCGCTACCGCGAGGAGCGCTATCGTCTCGATGGCGGCGCGGCCGATGCCGCCATGCGCGATGCGGCGCTCCACGGCGCGCTCGCGAACGCCGGCAAGGCCATTGCGATGCCGCTGTCGCTCGCCGCTGCGGCAACGGCCGCGAGCTTCTTCTCGTTCCTGCCGACCGATTATCGCGGTGTGTCCGAGCTGGGACTTATTGCGGGCGTGGGCATTTTGTGCGTGGCATTTCCGTCGGCCATTACGTTGCTGCCGGCGCTCATCAGCGTGTTCAAGCCGAAGGGCGAACCGAGCCCGCCGGGCTTTCGCAGCCTCGGTCCGGTTGACGATTTCACCGAGAAGTACCGCAAGCCGTTGCTCTACGGCACGATCGCGCTCGTGGTCGCGGGCCTGCCGCTGCTCACGCATCTGCACTTCGATTTCAACCCGTTGCATTTGAAGGACCCGAACACGGAGTCGATGGCGACGCTCACGGATCTGGCCAATTCGCCGGAAGCGGGCGTCAACGATGTGCAGTGGCTCGCTCCGAACCTCGACGCTGCCGACGCCGAAGCCGCCAGGCTGCGTGCCGTGCCGGAGGTCGGGCGCGTGGTGACGCTCACGACCTTCCTGCCGGCGGAGCAGCCCGCCAAGCTCGCGCAGATCGGCGCGGCCGCCGCATCGCTGCTCCCGGCGCTCTCCCAAACGCCGTTGGCGCCAGTGGCCGACGCGGCGCGCGTGTCGGCGCTCAAGACGGCTGCCGGCCAATTGGAAGACGCCGCGCTCGACCATCCAGGCGCTGGCGCACCCCAAGCGCAGCGCCTGGCGGCTGCATTGCGCAAGCTGGCGGCGGCCGATGCGGCAACCCGTGATCGCGCCGACCGGGCGATTGCCGAGCCGTTGAAGCTTGCGCTCGGCCAGTTGCGCGACGCCCTCCAGCCGCATGCCATCACGCGCGAATCGCTCCCCAAGGACCTCGTCTCGCAATGGGTCGCCGCCAACGGGCGCGCGCTCGTGAACATCTCCCCGCGCGTGGCGAAGGGCGCCGATCCGAGCGACGACGCCATGTTGCGCAAGTTCAGCGCAGCCGTGCTTGCCACCACGCCGGACGCCGTTGGCGGTCCGATCTCGATTCTGCGCTCGGCGGACACGATCATCCGTGCGTTCATCGAAGCGGGAATTCTCGCGTTGCTCTCGATCGCCGTGTTGTTGTGGCTCGCGCTGCGCAACTTTGGCGACGTGCTGCGCACGCTGGTGCCGCTGCTGGTCTCGGCAGCCGTCACGCTCGAAGTTACCGTCCTGATCGGTCTGCCGCTGAATTTTGCGAACATCATCGCGCTGCCGTTGCTGCTGGGCGTAGGCGTGGCGTTCAAGATCTACTACGTGATCGCGTGGCGTCACGGGCAGACTCGCCTGTTGGCCTCGGGGCTGACGCAGGCCATCGTGCTCTCGGCGGCGACCACGGGCATCGCGTTCGGCAGTCTGTGGCTTTCGCATCACCCTGGCACGTCGAGCATGGGCAAACTGCTGGCGCTCTCGCTCGTATGTACGCTGATCGGCGCCGTGTTCTTCCAGCCGGTGCTCATGGGCAAGCCCCGCGAGAAGGGTGTGCCGCCGCCCCGAACCTGATGGCACTGGGGCAATGAAACATGAAAAAACGGCACCGAGCAGGTGCCGTTTTTCCATGGAGACCTGGGGACACGCTGCGCTCAGGGCGCTGGCGGCACCGCCTCGACCTTGCCGCCGAGACGCTCGGCGAGCGCCCGGCGAATCGACGCCGCGATACCCGGTGCATCGAGCCCGACCGACGCAAGCTGCTGCACGGGGGTGCCCTGATCGATGTACGTGTCGGGCAAGCCTAATTGCAGTACCGGGATTTGGACGCCGTGCGCGTTGAGCGCTTCGACACAAGCCGATCCCGCGCCGCCCATCGTCGCGCCTTCTTCGAGCGTGACGACGAGGTCGTGCGTGCGCGCCATGTCGAGCAGCGTCGCGTCGTCGAGCGGCTTGACGAAGCGCATGTTGACGACGCTCGCGTCGAACTCGACGGCAACCTGTTCGGCCGGTGCGACCATCGCGCCGAAGGCCAGAATCGCCACGCGACGACCCGCAGGGGCGGCGCTCCGGCGACGCGTCTGGGCACGCCCCACGGGCAGTGTTGCCAAACCGGCCTCAGGCGTCACGCCAGGGCCGGCGCCACGGGGATATCGCACGGCGCTGGGGCCATCGATCGCGAGCGCGGTTTGCAGCATCCGACGGCATTCGTTCTCGTCGGCGGGGGCCATCACGACCATGTTCGGAATGCAGCGCAGGAAGGCGAGGTCGTAGGCGCCCGCATGGGTCGCCCCATCCGCGCCGACCAACCCGCCGCGATCGATCGCGAAGACGACTGGCAGGTTCTGCAACGCCACGTCGTGGATCAACTGGTCGTAACCGCGTTGCAGGAACGTCGAATAGATGGCCACGACAGGCTTGAGCCCCTCGGTGGCCAAGCCGCCCGCGAAAGTCACGGCATGCTGTTCGGCAATGCCGACGTCGTAGTAGCGCTCTGGGAAGCGCTTCTCGAACGCCACGAGTCCGGAGCCTTCGCGCATGGCCGGCGTGATGCCGATCACGCGCTTGTCGGCGGCCGCCGCGTCGCACAGCCATTCGCCGAAGACCTGCGTATAGGTTTTGGCCGACACGGCGTCCGGTGCGGCGGGGCGAATCCCTTCGCTCGGATTGAACTTGCCGGGGCCGTGATACAGCACCGGATCGGCCTCGGCGAGCTTGTAGCCGCGTCCCTTGCGGGTGACGACGTGCAGGAACTGCGGGCCTCGGAGTGCCTTGATGTTCTCCAGCGCGGGGATCAGCGCGTCAAGATCGTGGCCGTCGATAGGGCCCAGGTAGTTGAAGCCGAATTCCTCGAACATCGTGCCCGTTGGCGAGACGATGGCCTTGGCGTGCTCCTCGATCCGGTGTGCCAGCTCGCGCATCGGCGCGGGTGCGTTGCGCAGCAGATGCCGCACGCTCTCCTTGCCGGCCGAGTAGAACCGCCCGGACATCAGCCGCGTGAGGTAGCGATTGAGTGCGCCGACCGGCGGCGAGATCGACATGTCGTTGTCGTTGAGTACGACGAGGAACGGCAGGTCGTCGTGGACGCCTGCATTGTTGAGCGCCTCGAACGCTTCGCCGGCGGTCATCGCGCCGTCGCCGATCACGGCAATGGCGTGCCGCTTCTCGCCCTTGACCTTGCTGGCCAGCGCCATGCCGAGGGCGGCCGAAATCGACGTGCTCGAATGGGCCGTGCCGAAGGTATCGTACGGCGACTCGTCGCGCTTCGGAAAGCCCGACAGTCCGTGCCATTGCCGCAGCGTGGGCATCGCTTCGCGACGCCCCGTCAGGATCTTGTGCGCGTAGGTTTGATGACCGACGTCCCACACGATCCGGTCGTTGGGCGTGTCGAAGACATAGTGCAGCGCGATCGTGAGTTCGACCGTGCCCAGATTCGACGACAAATGGCCGCCCGTGCGCGAGACGTTATCGAGTATGCAGGCGCGCAACGCGTCGGCCAGGCGCGGCAAATCGGCACGCGAGAGGGCGCGCAGGTCGGTCGGTGAGTGGATGCCGGCTAGCAAATCGGTCATGGCTGCACGTGCGTTCCCGCGCTCACTTCGCCAGCCGTGCGAACGCGGCCAGCAGGCGGTCGATGTCGGCGGCCGTGAGGTTGCCCATCGTCGAGATGCGGAACAGTTCCTTGGACAAGCCGCCCTGACCCGCGTAGATCACAAAGCCGTCAGCCTTGAGCCCGTCGTGCAAACGCGCATAGTCGACCCCGATGGGCAACTTGTAGGATCGCAGCACCACCGACGACTCGCCCGGCGGCAGTACGCTGTCGATGCCCAGCGCGGCCAGACCGGCACGCGCCTGCTCGGCGAGTGCGCCGTAGTGCGCATGGCGCGCTTGCCAGCCCCCGGCGTCGTGGAGTTCGCGCAGCGCTTCGACAAGCGCATAGTAGGCATGTACGGACGGCGTGAACGGCGTGTTGCGCTCGGCCTGCAGCTTCGCCAGGCGCGCGATGTCGAGGTAGTACGTGCGGCTCGCCGCCGTGGCGAGGGCATGCTTGCGCACCATCACGAACGACACGCCCGGCACGCCGTGCACGCACTTGTTCGCGGTAGCGGCCACGGCCACGATACCGGCGTCGTCGAAGTCGATGGCTTCGGCGGCAAAGCTGCTCACGCCGTCGACCAGCAGGCCGATGCCGCGCTCCCGGCACGCGCGGGCAAGACCGGCCAGATCGTTCAGACGGCCCGTCGTCGTCTCGTGGTGGATGATCGCCACGTTCGTGTACGGACGATCACCCGCCGTGTCGAGCCTGTCGACGATCTGCGCGAGATCGGGTGCCTGCATCCACTCGAAATGAACGACGTCGTGATCGATGCGGTACTGCTTCGCAATCTGCGAGATGCGCTCGCCATAGACACCGTTCTCGACGATCAACAGGCGACCCCCTTCCGGCACGAGGCCCGCGATCATGCTCTCGACGGCGGCGGTGCCCGAGCCGGTCATCAGCACCGGCGTCCAAACGGCCGGATCGAGGCCATACACAGCGGTGAGGCGTGCGCGGGCTTCATCCTGCAGGTCGAAGAATTCGGGCTCGCGATGGCACAGATCGGGTTGCAGCAAGCTATTGCGGACGCGCTCGGTCAGGGTGACGGGGCCTGGATTCAGTAACAGCATGGCGAAGCTTCCTCGGCAGATTTCGTGAATGGGAGAAACGCTCAGGCAGAAGCCCGCTCGCGTTGTGCGATGTGGTCCATGAGGCGCGACTTGACCGCTTCTGGGGTGACCTTCGGGCGCGGCAGTCCGTCGGGCGTTCCGGGGCGCGTCGTGAGGCACGCGAAGCGCGGGCCGTCGTTCAGGCTGGCGGTGCGCCCGTCGAACAGTTGCTCGACGACTTCGAGGGTGTCCCCTTCGAGCGCGAGCGCGTAACCGCTGGCGGCCGCGACGCCCGCGAACGAGACCGTCGGCGAGACCGTGGCCTGCGCGCCGGTGGAGTCATGCGACGCGTTGTCGAGCAGCAGATGCAGGAGATTCGATGGCCCGTAGGCGCCGAGGGTTGCGAACGCTCCCATGCGCATCAGGGCGGCGCCATCCCCGTCGAGCGCCACCACGCGCAGGTCGGGGCGTGCCAACGCAAGGCCCAGCGCCAGCGTCGTCACGCACCCCATCGAACCGACCATGTAAAGCTGGTTGGCGCGGTCATCGAGCGCGTACAGTTCGCGCCCGCAGAAGCCGGTCGACGCCAGCACGACCGTGCCTTCGAGCGGCGTGTGCGCAATAACGCGCGCCAGGGCGTCGCGGCGTGTGGGCAGCGCCGACGGCGCCACACCTCGCGTGAGCGCCACCGGCGCGGGTTGTGCCGGCCGCATGGGGCGCTCGGCCGGTTGCAAGGGGTAGGGCGCAACGCTGCCCTTTTGCATCACGAGGGCGTAGGGGCGTCCGGTCTCGTCCATGTGACGCACCGCGCGCGCCAGCGCCGGGGCAATGGCTTCGGGTTCGGTCGGGAACAATTCCCAGGGCACTTCCATCAGATCGAGCATCGCCGGCGTGATCGGGCCCATGAGGGCGTGTTGCGGCTCGTCGGTGATGCCCGGCTGGCCACGCCAGGTCACGATCAACAACTGCGGCAGACGGAAGGTCCACGTGAGCGACGTCAGCGGGCTCACGGCGTTGCCGAGTCCCGAGTTCTGCATCATCGTGACCGCGCGTGCGCCCGCGCCCGCGCCTTCACCGAGCGTTGCCCCCGCCGCGATGGCGACCGCATCGCCTTCGTTGGCCGCCGACAGATAGTGCAGCGTCGGGTCCTGCAGCACGTAGTTGATGAACGGCGTGAGGAACGAACACGGCACGCCCGTGTACCACGCGAAGCCGTGCTTGCGCGCGGCTTCGACAAACTGTCCAGCCTCAATCACCTTGGGCCTCCGGGGCGGCGCCGCTGAATGGGGTCTGACCATGGGCGAAGTCTGCCGCACGGCGGAACTCGTCCATGTCGTTCACGCCGCGCCAGTGACCATGAACGTACTGCACTTCGATCTTTGCCCCATCCGCCGCGAGGGCGTTGATCAGTTCGGGCACGCCGAGCTGGTCGAAGTCGGAACGCGCCTGCAGGGCCGTGAAGACTCGCTGCGCCTGTGCGCGGCCTTCGTCGGTGCGCACGCCCAGCAAGCCGATCCAGCGGCCGTTCGGGGCACGTCCGCCGAGCGTGGCGTCGCTGCTGATCTTCTCGAGCAACACCTGCTGGCCAAACAGACCACGGTCGTCGCCGGCCGAGCAATACGCGAAGTCGCGCACGCTGGCATTGGCGGTGTCGGTCGCGGTCGAATCGACCACGACGGTGAACGCGGCGTCGCTCTCGACCAGATCGCGCACGATGTAGCTGCGAAACAGCAGATCGCCGTAGGAGATCACCGTGTCGTGCGCGAAGGCGTTGGCCACGCGGGCGAGCGAGGCAAGTTCGCCGGTCTCGGCGTGTCGCTCGTTGATGGCGAGCGTGATGCCCGCCATGTCGATCGCATCGGCGCGATAGCCGCCCACGACCGTGATGTCGTTCACGTTCTGCTTCTTGAAGCCATCGACCAGCCAGCGCAGCAACGGCTTGCCCGCAACGGGCAGCATCACCTTCGGGCGGTCGGTCGTCACGCTCTCGAGGTTCTTGCCACGGCTCGCGGCCAGCACGATGGCCGAGCGCGGTGCGTTCGCCGCCGACAGGTAACGGTCTTCGGCTTCGGCGTATTCGTTCGCGTCTTGCAGACGGAAGATCTCGTCGACGGTCGCGATTCGGTCTTCGACATTGACGAGCGTCTCGCTGCGGTGGATCTCGGCCGCGACGGCCTGCATGGCGGACGTGGCCGAGCGAATCAGATGGTTCGCCCAGATCACGACGCTGATGCCCGCTTCGCGGAACACGTCGGTCGGCGTGCTGTAGTACTTGGTGGGCACGATCACCAGCGGGCAGCGCCGGTTCCACTCGCGCGCGAACTGTACGATCTCGTCGGCCCGCCCGAGCTTGCTGTGAATCAGGATGGCGTCCGCGCCGGCCTGGCGATAGGCCTCGGCACGACGCAGTGCTTCTTCCATGCCCCAGCCGGCGATCAGCGCTTCGACCCGCGCCACGATGGAGAAATCGTCGTCGGCCTGGGAGTCCTTGCCGGCCTTGATCTTGCCGCAGAACTCGTCGATATCCGCAAGCGGCTGACGTTCGCCGCCGATGAAGCTGTTGGTCTTCGGGAACACCTTGTCTTCGATGCACACGCCCGCCACGCCGCGCTGCTCGAGCTTGCGCACGAGGCGTCGCATGTTGTTGAAGTTGCCGTAGCCGGTGTCGCCGTCGAGCAGGATCGGCAGGTCGCTCGCATCGGCCATGAATTCGAGATTGTCGACAACCTGCGTCCAGCTCGCCTCATTGTTGTCGCGCACGCCGAACTGCGCCGAAATGGCAAGTCCGGACGCCCAGATGCCCTTGAAGCCGGCCTCGCGCACAATGCGTGCCGACAGGCCGTTGTGCGCTTCCATCAGGAATTCGAGGGCGTGGCTGTGCAACATGGCGCGCAGTTGCGACGCGCGCGTGGCGGTCGGCGGAAGCGTGAATGTGTCGGGGGCGTTCATGCGGGCACCATCGTGAGCGGTTCAAGTTGCGGCAACACCTGATCGGCGGCGCATTTCACATCTTCAGGGTAGTCGATTTCGATCCACGGGAAGCCGGTGACGTCGGCCGTCTCGAATTGCGCGCCGCGCTCGAGCAGCAGATCGCGCACGGCTTCCTCGTGAGGCAGCTTGGCGCGGTCCGATTCGACGTAGTGGCGCGAGATTTGCGCGAGGCGCGTGGCCGTCGCTTCATTGAAGCGGAAGAAGCCAACCGATTCGCCAACGGTGTCGTAGTCGAGTCCGGCCATGACCTGCTTGCGCAGCTCGACCGGTACGCCATTGCGCAGGCACAGCTTGACCGGCTCGTCGCCCGCTTCGAAGTCGCGGTCGATGAGCAGGCGGTTCGCCGTCTCGCCTGCGACCAGGGCGTTGAAGATACGCTGGTCGTAGAGCACGTCGGCGTCCATGACGAGGACGTCGCCGCCCGCGGTCATCGCGTCGGCGGCCGTGTGCAATGTGAGCACGCTGCCCAGATGGAACGCCGGATTGAGACGGATCTGCGGACGTGGCGTCCAGTCAAGACGCTCGATGGCCTCGCTCACTTGCTCGTGATGGAAGCCGAGCGCCAGGACGACGTCGGTGATGCCGGCCGCCGCCAGCATGCGCAGGTGACGCTCCAGCAACGACATGCCGTCGAACTCGAGCAGGCACTTGGGCGACTGCTTGTCTTCGGGCTGGAGCAAACGCAGGCCCATGCCTGCTGCGAGAATAATGGCCCGCATGGTCGATATCCTTCTTTAGAGCGGTGCAGTATCCGTGGCGGCAGGCACGGGCGCACTTTGTTGCGCTGCGCGCCGGCGGCGCCAGCCACGTTCGGAGAAATGCAGATAGACGAGGCCCGGCACGCCGAGCAGCAACTCGCGCGTACGTTTGGCGAGCGACACGGCCAGAGCGGCGTCGGCCGGCAGACCCACGAGCGGGGCGAGCAGCAGGTAGCCGCCTTCCTGCACGCCGAGCGAACCCGGCACGAAGAACGCAGCACCGCGAATCGCCTGGCCGAGACTTTCGAGCAGCAGCGCGTCGACCCAGCTCACCGGGTACCCAATGCATTGCAGAATCAGCCAGACTTCGGCGGTGCCGACAATCCACCCTACCAGGCTGAGCATGAAGCTCGCGAGGACCTGACGGCGCTGGCCGTACATGTGTTGCACGATCTCGTCGACGGCGTCGGCCCGCTCGAGCAGCGACGACCAGTCGCGCTTGGACGACATGCCGGCGAGCCTGCGGAACGCCCAGCCGAAGAGACCGCGCCGCTGCGCCACGTAGAACGCATAGAGCAAGACTGAAATGAGCGCTGTGGCGAGCAGCATGGGCAGCCACAGGCTGTCATTGGCGTGCTGCGTGGCACTGATGCCGAAGACGGCGAGTCCGAGCAACGCAAACACGATCTGCGCCACGGCTTGCAGCGTCGTGCTGACGGTAATGGCCGCTGCGGCTTCGCGGCCGGCCATCCCGCGTTGTTTCATTTGACGCACCATCGCGATCGGCCCGCCGATCTGGCCGGCCGGCAGCAGGCTGTTGACCGATTCGCCGACCCAGCGCGTGAGGGTGGCGCGGCGCAGCGAACAGGATTTGGCCACCAGCACCTGGATGGCTGCGGCGTCGAGCACCAACGGCACGAGATGGAACGCAGCGATGGGCAGCAGCCCCCATCCGGCGACCGCCAGGGTGGACATCACCGATCCCGCGCCCTGCCAGATCAGCAAGGCGACGAAGAGGGCGAAACCAAGAGTGAGAGATACGATGGCGGCCCGATTCATTTAGCGTTTCGCCCGTCCCGATAGCTGACGAAACACCTGGCGGAAACCGAAATAGGCGATCGCGTCCTTCATGTTCGAAATGAAGCGCTGCCACGGGCCCATGCGCGGGTCGGTCACATACTCGAACGTCAGCGAAATCCGCTCCTCGTTCTCTCCAAGCGGCGTGATCCGGTGATGCAGTTTGTCCCCGTCGAAGAACACCAGCGCGCCGGGCGGATACGCCACCGCGCCGTCGACCTGCGGCACGCCGGGATTGCGCGTGTGAAGCCGGTATTCGAGCTTGCAGCTCGATCGGTCGACCACGCCAAGCAGCAGCGTGTAGCGGCGACCCTTGTAGTACGACGTGTCGTAGTGCCAGCCAATGTGATCGCCCGGACGCGTGTAGTAATAAAGGGCGTAGGCGTGCGGGTCGTCCTGGGGCGACGGGAGCAGCTTTTCACCCGCCAGGCGCGCCAGAAAACGCATCAGCGCGGGCGAGCGGTACAAGTCCGCCACAAATGGGGCACGCTCGTCGAGCGTATGACGGCTGACGCTCCCGCCCTGCTTGTGACCCGGCAGATAGTTACGGTTCACGTCTGGCGTCACCGCACGCGCCGCGTCGATCAACTGCTGCGTCACGCTCGGCGGCAGAAACGTCTCGAGATAGATGAAGGCGTCCTGCGATTTGAATTCGCGCGTGACGGCGTCGAGGTCGAGGGCGCCCAACGCACGCTCGATTTCGGCGTCTGCCGCGAATGCGGCGGGCGCCAGCGGCTCGACCGAGGCATCCCCCGCACTTGGCGCGCCCGCCGAAGCGCCCGGCTCGCGCGTCTCGGCCGGAAGCGGGCGGCGCATCACACGGATGTAGTCGGCCACGACCAGCAGGGCAAAGAGCGGTGCGCCGATGGCGGCGGCGATCAGAAATCCGCGCGTGCCGTCGAACAATGTGACGAGCGGCATCAGATAAAGCACGTCTTCGGTCTCGAAGCCGCCGACAGACGCTTGCTTCGTGCCGACCTTGCCGACGCGCGCTTCGATGCGCATGCGCAGAAAGAAAATCAGGGCTACGGCAATGCCGGCCATCCATCCGAGCACCGATGCCGACACCGCCACGGGCAGCGGGAATGGCTCACGGGAGACGGCCGCCACGCCCATGCCAATGCCGCCGAACAACAGCACGGTGACGAAGGCGTCCGAGGCGAGATCGTAAAAGTGACCGATGCGGCTGGTCTTCCCGCTGATGCGCGCCAGCTCGCCATCGGTGTGGTCGATGAAGTTCGACAGCACGAGCAGCACGGCCCCGAGGTTCGCCATGGCATAGCCCCCTTGCGCGAACGCCCAGGCGCAGGCCAGCCCGACAATCAATCGGAGCGTGGTGAGATGGTTCGGCGTAACGCGTGTGTCGACCAGCGGTGTGACCAGCCAACGCGCGAGCCGCGCATCGTATTGACGCGGACGGGGTGGCACGGGGCGTTCGGTTGGGTGGGTGCCCGACGCCGCGTCAGGCGTCGAAATAGTTCTCGGTATCATTTCCATGAGGGGGGAATATATACCCATACGGCGGTAGTGTGCAGTGCACCCGGAACGCCGGGACAGACGGCTGCACCCTTGACGACTCAGGACGTTGGCGCGCGACAATCCGTGCGCCGCGCCGATGTGTCGAGCTTTCCCAGGCGTCTCGCCACATGCGTCGTTACTACCTTAGGTTATAAGCGCCCTGAAGTTCGCAAGTATATTCCGCAGCACGCCATTTCGCTTTCGAGGTGTCCGGCATTGCGTTGTCGCAGCGGCGGCGCAGGCGGGGCAGGGGGCAAGCGTTCGTGTGCACTTTTGGGCCGTTGGAGGCCGTTGGAACCGATAGGCGGTCTGGATAGCAGCCTACGGGGGATACGCGGATAATGACGGTCCCGTTGGTCCTCTTTGCGGTCTTCCGCGGCCGCACTTCGCTCATGTCCCAAACCATTGCCATCCTGACCGGTGCATCCCGCGGCCTCGGTGCGGCGCTCGCACGCGCGCTGCTTGCCCCCGGCACCCAACTCGTGACCCTGGCCCGACGCACCGACGACGAGCTCACGGCGCTCGCCAGCGCACAGGGCGTCAAGCTCGAACAAATTTCCGTGGATCTGGCCGACGCGAATGCGGCCGCACAGGTGGCCGAGCGCGTTTGTGCCGCGCTGCCACGCGACGCCGCCCGATATCTGCTGATCAATAACGCCGGCACGGTCAATCCGGTGGCCAACGCCTCGGGCCTCACGGACCCGGCTGCCATCGGCGCGGCATTTGCGCTGAACGTCACATCGGTCATGCTGCTCACGGCACGCTTTCTCGCGACCACGCAGGGACTCGCCGCCAAGCGCCAGATCGTGAACATTTCGTCGGGAGCGGGCCGTCAGCCGACCGCCGGCTGGGCGGTGTACTGCGCCACCAAGGCGGCGCTCGATATGTACACGCGGGTGGTCAACGCGGAGCATCGCGAGCACGGTGTGCAGGCCGTGTCGTTGGCGCCTGGCGTGGTCGATACCGGCATGCAGGAAACCATCCGCAGCAGCGGCGTGGAGAGCTTCCCGGGACTCGCCCGTTTCCAGGATCTCAAGACGAGCGGCAAGCTTGCGTCGCCTGCGGATGTGGCGCAACGCATCCTGGCGCTGACCGAGCGTGACGATTTCGGCCAGACCGAGATCGACGACATTCGCAATTACGCCTGATCCGGGCCGGGGGCGGCAACCGTCCGAGGTTGCTGCTTGGCGCACGTTCAAGGAAAAGCGGCACCGGCCGGCGTGTTGCCGGCCGGTGCCGTCCTCTGGCCGCACACGGGGGTGCGACCTGCCGCCTACTGCTCGGTGCTGGTGATGAATACGCTGCCGTTGCGTTCCGGTGCGTACAAGATCAGCGTTGGCGCGTGAATGTCGAAGGCGCGCTCACAAGCCTCTCCGTAGGAATCGAACTGCACGGCCCAAGCACCGTTGCGCACGTAACAGTGCGTGATGGTGTCGGTGCGCCGGTCGAATTCCTGACCGAGAAATACGCCCTGCGTGTAACACCAGACGACGAATCCGTGAAAGTCTGCCTGCTCCGGTGCGCGAAACACGCGCCAGCGGGCGTCGTCTCGAGCCGCCTGACGCGCAGTTGCGCCCGCTGCCCAACGCTCGAAGCCGTCGTGTCGTTTGCGTTGCTCCATGTCGTCGTACCCCCTTTTGGGTGAACCGCCCTTCGGGTGCCGAGATTCGACATCCCCGGGACGCGTTTTCATAGTCGGAATTTGTTCCTGGCATTTCTATCAGGCAATTCCGAAAGACGGCAGGGAATTTCTCCAAAGGGGGCGGCGTCACACGTCGTCAATCGTAGTGAATCGCAAGCCAGACGGTGGTTTCAGCCTGTGTGGTCCATTCCACGCGGTGCCGCCGGTGCGCCGCGATCGTGACGGCGTCGCCCGGGTTCAGCGTGAGTATCAAACCTGGGGTGTCGGCGAAGGCCAAGCCCGCGTTGCCCCTGAGCAACACCACCCACTCGTGCTGCGGCTGGTCGTACCAAAAACCTGGGGGAGACGCCTGTCCGGACGAGACGATACGCTCGACGCGGATGCCGGGGCGCGCAAGTAACGTAGTGAATTGCTCGGCGGCCTCCGGATCGGGATACGAAGGCAGGCCGGCAAACAGATTCGTGTCGGGAAGCGGCGGTGTGTCCATACGTACTGTGCGGTCTATTTGCGGTGAGGGATAGAAAGCATACACGCGCCGCTCCGCACTCAATCGTCGAGATTTTCGTGCACGGCCGGGTCGCCGCGTCGCCAGTAGGCGGCCGCCTTCACCCATTTCGGGTTGAGGCCACGGGTTTCGACGAGATGGCGGCGCACGGCCTTGGCAACGCCCGCTTCGGCGGCGATCCATGCGTGGACATCGCCAGCGGGCAGGGTGGCGACCTGAAGCGCGTCCAGCAGCGCGGTGCTCTCGCCTGCGGGGGTGCCCTCGCGGAAGATCCATTCGACCACGACATCGGCATCGCTCGCGAAGCGAAGTCGGCCGGCGGGACTGTCGATTTCCGCAAAGACGAATGCCGGCGCGCCTGCCGGCAGTTCGGCCAGACGCCGGGAGATGGCGGGCAGCGCGGTATCGTCGCCGATCAACACGTAGCCGTCGAAGTTCATGGGAATGACGAACGAGCCGCGCGGGCCGCCAACGCCGATCCGGTCGCCTGGTTTGGCCTCGCGTGCCCATTGCGTGGCAGGGCCGGCGTCGTGCATCGCGAAATCGATCACGAGCGTGTTCGACGCTTCATCGTAGCGGCGCGGTGTGTAATCGCGCATGCGTCGCGGCGAATCGCCGGGCGCCGGATTTGCGACACCTTGCGCATCGAGCTGTGGCAGTGCCAACTCGCCGGTCTCGGGGTTGGGAAAGAACAATTTGACGTGATCGTCGAAGCCGGGGCTGGTGAAGCCTTCGAGGTCGTCGTCACCCAGCGTCACGCGCAGCATGTGCGGTGTGAGCGGCTCGACGTTGCGCACTTCCAGCACGCGCAGGCGAAGGGCGTGGCGCACCCGTTGCGGCGTACGATCGGGCACGACGGTCGGTGTAGCGTTGCCTTGCATCAGAGTCGCTCCAGTTGTTGCGCGGCCGCGTCGAGAATGGCCGCGAACGCATTGGCTTGTTCGCTCGTGAGCGGCTCGCCGCCCAGACGCAAATGCACGGCGTATTTGAAGTTGTGCAGCGCACGCATGACCTGCGGCGGCATGTCTTCGGAACGCTCGCGGCGAGTAGCGAGCCGAGCGAGCAGTTCCGTGACCGCGTCTTCGTTTTCAGCCAGATATTCGCGGCCGGTGTCCGTGATTTCGTAAGACTTGCGTTGGCTGTCGCCGGTGCCTTCCTGCACACGGATGTAGCCCATTTCCTCCAGCAGCGTGAGCGTTGGGTAGACCACGCCCGCGCTTGGGCTGTACGTTCCGTTCACACTCGCTTCGATGGCTTTGATGAGTTCGTAACCGTGACGCGGTTGTTGCGCGATCAGATGCAGCAGCACGAGCCGCAGGCCGCCGTGGCTGAAGAGTCGGCCGCCACCGCGCCCGCCGCGTTCACCGCGTCCTTCGTCGCCGCGCCCGAAGCGGCCGTCACCCAGCCCTTCGCCCATGCCGCGCCGACCATGACGCCCACCGCGCCGTTCGTCGCCAAAATCTATTTTGTCCAGGTCCAGCGGGCCTCGGCCCATGAAATCGCCACGTGATCCACGCATGATGCGACTCCTCTTCGATGTAGTTGAGACATGTTTACGATATATCTAAATTACATCGAAAGCAAAATTATTTTTGCGACATTCCTGAGTTGGGCGGAGAGAACTAGCGCGGAACCGGGGGGAGGCGGCGGGGGCAAGGGAGGCCTGTCGCGCGATGTGCGGGGGATGGCGAGTGAACATTTCGATAGGTCGACGTGGCGCCGGGCACACGCGGTTCCGCCCCCCCAGCCCCGGAAAATCTAGAATCCCGGAGGCAGAGGCAGAGGCAGAGGCAGAGGCAGAGGCAGAGGCAGAGGCAGAGGCAGAGGCAGAGGCAGAGGAGGCAGGTGCGGCGGCATGAGACACGCACGCGCAGAGGGGCCACGCATGGGCTGTGCGAGTCGCCGGAATCGAATCGAATCGAATCGCGACGCCACGCCACGCCACGCGACTGGCGTTGCCTAACGCCGGGTCAAGGCGTCATCGATGCGTGGCCGCACGCATCGGCGCGGGGTATGCGTGCCATCCGGACGGCGGCACGCAGCACTCAAGACAGCTTCGGCAGGTCGGTTCCGAGCCACTTGCGATAGCGCTTGTTCAACTCGCCGTTGGCGGTATTGCGCGTGACGAAGTCGTTGACCGCCGCGAGCAGCTCCGGCTGATTGGGGCGCAATGCGATGCCCATTGCCTGCTGCAGCAGATTGAATTTCGGTTCGAACTGGCCCGGTGCACGCTGACGAATCGCATTCGCGACCGTCACCGAGCAACCGATGGTGTCGACCTGTCCGGTGAGCAGTGCCTGCATGGCGGAGGCGTCATCGTCGAAGCGACGGATTTCGGTGCCCTCGGGGGCTGTCTTCGTCACGGCCATGTCCTGCGTGCTGGCGCGGGCAACGCTCACACGCAGCCCTTTCAGATCTGCGGCGGACTTGATGGAGGTCCCGGTTTTGCCGAGCAGCACGATGGTCGCGGCGGCATAGGGTTTGGAGAACTGCACCTGTTTGGCGCGCTCCGGCGTAATCGCGAGAGAGGCGACGAGTACATCGACCTTGCCGCTGAGCAGGTACGGAATGCGGTTCGGTCCCGTCACCGGCATCAGGTGGGCCTTCACGCCAAGATCCTGTGCCAGCAGCTTGGCGACGTCGGCGTCGTAGCCGTCGGGCTGCATCTGCGCGTTCGTCGTGCCGTAGGGCGGAAAGTCGATGAGCATACCGACGTTGAGCGTGCCTTTTTTCCTGATCTCGGCAACGGTCTGCGCGTGGGCGGGTGTGGAAAACAGCGTCAGGGTACTGGTGAGCACACTGCCGAGCGTGCCGCCGAGCGATCCGACGAAGCCGGCTGGCATGGCCGCAACGCCGAGCGTTGCGAGAAAACCGCGACGCGAGCTTAGGTCCAGTGCGCCAGGAGCGATTTGCCGGCTCGCCGGATGTGACGTTGCGTGCCGAACGGGCGCAGGGTGACGCGAAAACTTGCGAGTCATGTTAGGTCTCCTGAGGCCGCGACGACATCGTCAAACTGCCAGTGCAGGGCGCAAGGCGCGCGTCTTGGCGCTGGCCGACGGCTAACCCGAGCGATGGTAGCGGTCGGCACCGAACGCGTCCACTCCGCACAAACCCCAGCGAAAACCCTAGGTTTTGGACGTCTGACGGCAACGCGAAAGTGATGAGGACGACGAAGTCAGTCGCAGGCAGGGCGCGCGAACTGGAAAAAGGGGAAAAAAAACGGTGCCGAAAATCGGCACCGTCTCCAGGCACTGCCTGCCACTCGCTTGCAAATCGCGTTGCCGTGAGATGCCACGGCGGTGCGACGGCAAGACTTACTGGGCGGCGTCCTTCACCTTCTTCAGCGGGCGAACCTTCACGCGCACCGAAGCCGGCTTGGCCGGGAACCAACGCTCCTGACCCGTGAACGGGTCTTTGCCGAAACGCTTCGCCTTGGCGGCGATTTGTTGCGACGTGACCTTGAACAGACCATGCAGCGTGAATTCGCCGGCACCCTTCTTGTGCAGCGAGCTGATGATGGTGTTCTCGAGCGCGGCCAGCACTGCCTTGACTTCCTTCACGGCGACCGCCGAATGTTCGGCGAGGTGTGCTGCGAGCTGGGTCTTGTTGAGCGATTCCTTGATCGGCGAAACCTTGCCGCTGGCGGCTGCCTTCGGCGCGGCCTTCGGAGCCGCCTTTTTCGCGACCGGAGCCTTCTTAGCTGCCGGAGCTTTTTTCGCCACAGGGGCCTTCTTTGCTGCTGCTTTCTTTGCCGTTGCCATATCGATCCAATCGATGAGAATAAGAAAGTGCCGTCGGAGAACGGCCACCCGAATGATACGTCTTGCTGCGCCGACGATTCTACCTAAGAAATCGCTTTGTGCGAGTCGTGCGCCAATTATGTTGCGCGCTTGCCGCATAAGGCTGAGCGGCGATCGCGCTGCATTTCGATTCGTTTCATTCGCGCCGCGCCGATTTGCCCCCGCCGTCAAGAATCGTCTTCTTGGTTCATGCGTCGCGCTCGTCGCTGCCGATTGCGCGAACTTTACATGCGCGCGCCCCCGGCTCGCCGGCGCGATCGTCCGGAACCCTCAAAAGCGCTGCATTTTGCAGGTCTCGCAACGGCCATCGCCATTGCACCAGGCGTCGGTAAGCGTGGTGCCGTCGGCGCTGAGCGTGATGTCATGCTTCGCGCCGTAGCTGCCTGCGAGTTGCAAACGCGCGCCTGCAAGCGTGCCTTGCACGGTGGTGTGAACGTTGGGTTCGACGTCGTCGACGCTGCCGGTAACCTGTGCGCCATTGAGCGCGAGCGCCATGAGTCGCGTCATCGGCGAGCCGGAAAAACCCCACCACGGCGGCGCGTTCGTGCACAAACCGCGCCAGCGTCCCGAGGGGTTGAACACGCGCAACGCAGCGGGTGCGCCTGCGGGCGCGGTGGCGCCTGGCGCATCGGGCCGTGTACTTGCCTGCGGTGCTGCGGCGACGATGGCCGACGTTGGGACCGCGGATGCCGGTGGCGTGTAGGCTCCCGGGCTTGCAACCGGGGCTTCGGCCGCGCCGGCGGGCACGGCGCTGTAGGTGCCAGGGGCGCCGTCGACAGGGGCCAGGTCGGCGGGCAGACCATCATTCGGCACGGGGGCCGTTGCCGCCGCGCACACCTGACACGACATATGCGACAGGCTGTTGCGCGTTAGCGCGCGCGTACCGTACAGACGCTGTCCACGCCCGACGCCATCGTGCAGCACCGTGACGTATGGCGTGTCGTCGAGCGCGTACGCGACCTTCGCGCACGCGGAGGCATTGGTTTGCAACGTGACGTCGGCAGAGAAGGCGCCGTTGTCCGCGTGTATCGGAAGCACCGACACCGATGCAGAACAATCGGCGACGATCTGCGCGCAATTGCAGCCGCCGCCGGTCTGTGCCTGTGCGTGTCCGGCGATGCTGAGCATGCTCGCGACGAGCCATCCCGCCGCGATTCGCAACGAACTGAAATTCCGCATGATGTTTCCCCGAAATTGACGGTCTATCCTATGCTGCGGATAGTCAATGAAAAGACGTCGGCTGACAAGCTCCGGAAGCCACGAAAGCCACGAGCGTAGAAATCGCCGAGGACGGGGGAGTGGCGAGGGAGGTGAGGGAGGCGAGGAGACGAGGGAGACGAGGGAGACGAGGGAGGCGAGGGAGGCGAGAGGGGCGAGAGGGGCGAGAGGGGCGAGAGGGGCGAGGTAGGCGGCAAGCACGCGACGGGAAAGCGGCGGTCGACGATGCGTCGCAGGGCGTCTGAGCGTCACGCAATTATGAGATTTCGCCCGTATCCCGATATCGATAGCGCGTTCTACACTGCGAGTTCTGGCCCCTCTTTCAGCGCGCAAACGCCCGTTGTCCACTGGAGACATGCATGCTCGTCGACCGCACGAATGCCCCCGGCCGTTCCGATTGTTCCATGCCCAACGATGCCCCGGCGTCTCCCATGCCTTCCGCCAATCGCATACTCGCGATGCTCGCGACGCTCTTCTTCGCCATGGGGCTGATTACGTCGCTGAACGATATTCTGGTGCCTCACTTCAAGGCCGCGTTCGACCTGACCTATCGCGATGCGGCACTCATCCAATCGAGTTTCTTCGCCGCGTATTTCGTGGTGTCGTACCCGGCGGGGCAATACACCGCGCGCATGGGATACCGTCGAGCGCTCGCGAGTTCGCTGTGGCTGGCCGGCGTCGGCTGCGCGTTGTTCTTTCCCGCCGCAGCGCTCATGTCTTATCCCTGCTTTCTCGCAGCGCTCTTCGTCCTGGCGAGCGGCATTACGTTGCTGCAAGTGGCGGTGAACGCCTACGTCGAGACGTTGGGCACGCGAGGGGCCGCGGCAAGTCGTCTCACGCTGGTGCAAGCGTTCAATTCGTTGGGCACGACCGTCGGGCCGCCGCTCGCCGCGCTCTGGATTCTCGCGCCTCAGGCGGTGACGGGCACCGGGCACGCCGTGGATAGCGTGCGCGGCCCCTACGGTCTGCTCGCGGCGGCGCTGGCCATCGGGGGCGTGGTGCTTTGGCGCCTGACGTTACCGGAACAACGCGCAAGCACCGCATCACCCCCCGGTGTGCTCGGCAACGTACGCAGTCTGCTGGCCCATCGGCCCTTGCGCTACGGCATCGTGGCGCTGTTTCTTTATGTCGGCGCGGAAGTCAGTATCGGGAGTTTTCTGATTGTTTATCTAACGAATCCGGGCACGGGGATCGTCGATCACGCGCATGCGAGCCGTTATCTGGCGCTTTACTGGGGCGGGGCGATGGTGGGGAGATTCGTTGGCGCGTGGCTGCTGCGCAAGGTGTCGCCGGGACGGATGCTGAGCCTGTGCGCGCTCTACAACCTGACGCTGATTCTCGTGTCGTTCACGTTGCCCGTATCGTTCGCGATGTGGTTGCTGCTGGCGTGCGGCCTTGGCAACGCGATCATGTTTCCGACGATTTTCTCGCTTTCGGTGGGCGGTCTGGGCGCGCGCGTGAGTGAGGGCGGAGGGTTGATCTGCATGGCGATCGTGGGCGGTGCCGTGCTGCCTTACCTGCAGGGGGCGCTGGCGGACGGGGCTGGCATCGTGCTGTCATTTCTCGTACCCGCGCTCGCCTATGGCTATATCGCCGGGTTCGGTGCGTGGTGCGCACGCACCGAACCAGCGTTCGATGTCCGCGACAAATAGGCGTAGGCGATAAGCAGGCGACAGTAAAGCGACGGCGGCCCAGTCTCGGAAGGGGCGCGGCGGGGTAACGTCCGGCGATCAGCCCGGCTTGCCGAAGGTATAGCGTCCGAAGATGAACAGCACGTTGCCGTTGCCCTTGCCGCCGGGCACGTACGCGGTCGCCACCGATGCGCGCCCGACGCCGATTTCGGCGAGGGGCAGCGCGCCGGGGAAGGGCACGCCACCGAGCGTGTCGGAGCGTGACATGAGAAAGACGGTATAGCCCAGACCGAGCCGCACGGGGCCGGCGTTCGCAATGTTCCAGATACGTCCGTAGCCCGCCATCGGCGACCAGTCGTTATGCGAGTCCTTGAACGCCATTGCGTAGAGCATGCGCGAGCCGTTCCTGCCATCGGACAGCACACGTCCATAGCCCAGGCCCCATGGGTTCTCGTTGTATTGATCGATCTTTTCCCGCGGGTACGCGAAGCGCAGATGATGCGTATGCAGTGGCACGTAGAGTTCGCTCGCACCCTGCGTGGCAACATCGCGAACTTCGTCGACGATAGCGCCGGTCCACGTCGATATACCGCCTGGGGCATCGTCGGCAAGCGCGGCCTGTGGCAACACGAATGTCAATGCGGCACTCATCGCGAGAACGGCGCAGCGGCGCGAGAACGGTGAAATCCGGGCGGGCGGGGCAAGCGGTGCGAGTCGAATCGATGGCGCGAGCCGCCCGGTGATTTGGGGGGTCGTAATCATGGTTGAGTGCGTCTTGTTGCGAGAAACGGGTCTATCGTGATGGCCGGCGTTGTGTCGGCGTTGTGTCGGCGTTGTATCTGCGTTGCGCCTTCGTTGTGCCGACAAACAGGGGCGTCGCGAACACGAGACGGATCGCTGACGCGCCGAGCGAAGGGCATTCCCGTCTTTCTAGACCGCGCGCGCGTCGAGAAAGTTCGAACGGTGGGCTTTTTACGCGATTGCCCACGGGCGAAGCATCGGTCGATCAAACGCGCTGCGCGACGAAGAAGTCCTTCTGCGTCAAGGGGATATCGCGGATATCGACGTGTTATTCACCGGGTTGTGAACATTTTCTGTGGATAACACGGCGACGCGGCCGACGGGCAGTGCCCGGCACTTGCCACATGCGCATGGGCCGTTCACGAGACGCTGCCATGGCGCAGGAATTGCGCGCCACATTTTTTCTCCATCCGATCAAGGGCTTGAGGCAGCTATGCGCGAGTTGTCCACCGGCTTGCAAACAGATTCTGTGGATAACGAACTTCCCAGAAGCCCCGCACTACGCCTCGTTTTCCCGCACCGGGCACAACTTTCGCGCGCGACCATTGTTTCCCTTCGAATCAGTCACTTGCCATGCTTTTCCGCAAGTTATCAACCGGCTTGTGAACAAAATGTGTGGATAAGCGGCGTGCTCTCGTTAATCTCAATATATGGGACCAATGTTTACATATTGACATTTAAGTCGTCGCGGAATTACGATGCGCCTCATACCGGTGGACGGACACGTACAGGAGACGACGGTGACGGAACGACGCAAACAGAAGGTAGCGATCATTGGCTCGGGCAACATCGGCACCGACCTGATGATCAAGGTGATGCGCAATAGCGAGCATCTGGAAATGGGCGCGATGGTCGGCATCGATCCGGCCTCCGACGGACTGGCCCGCGCGCAGCGCCTGGGGGTGCCGGTGACTGCCGAAGGTATCGACGGTTTGCTGGCGATGCCGGGTTTCGAAGACATTCGCATTGCGTTCGATGCCACGTCGGCCAAAGCGCACGCGCATCACAATGAACTGCTGCAAGCGCGCGGCGTACAGGTGATCGATCTGACGCCGGCCGCCATCGGCCCGTACGTCATTCCGTCGATCAACCTCGACGCGCATCTGGACGCGCGCAACATCAACATGGTGACGTGCGGCGGTCAGGCGACGATTCCCATGGTCGCGGCCATCTCGCAGGTGGCGAAGGTGCATTACGCGGAGATCGTGGCGTCGATCTCGAGCAAGTCTGCCGGCCCGGGCACACGCGCCAATATCGACGAGTTCACGGAAACCACATCGAAGGCGATCGAAGTGCTGGGTGGCGCATCGCGAGGCAAGGCGATCATCGTGCTGAACCCGGCGGAGCCGCCGCTCATCATGCGCGACACGGTGTTTGTGCTCTCCGAGCCGGGCGATCAGGCGGCCATCTCGGCGAGCATTCAGGCGATGGTCGACAAGGTGCATGCCTACGTGCCGGGCTATCGGCTCAAGCAACAGGTGCAGTTCGAGCTGTTCGACGCGTCGCGCCCGCTCAATGTGCCGGGGCTGGGCAAGCTCACGGGCCTGAAGACGTCGGTCTTCCTCGAGGTCGAAGGCGCCGCGCACTATCTTCCGGCCTATGCGGGCAACCTCGACATCATGACCAGCGCCGCGCTCGCGTGCGCCGACCGTATCGCCGCCACCCGCCTGGCGCTCGCCGCCTGAGCGTCGCACGCGCTATCACGAGACACATCTCATCATGACGCAGAAAAAGCTCTATATCTCCGACGTGACGCTGCGCGACGGCAGCCACGCGATTCGTCACCAGTACAGCATCGCCAACGTGAAGGCGATTGCCGCAGCGCTTGACGCCGCACACGTCGACTCCATTGAAGTCGCCCACGGCGACGGCCTTGCCGGTTCGAGCTTCAACTATGGGTTCGGCGCGCATACCGATCTCGAGTGGATCGCCGCCGTGGCCGAAACCGTCACGCACGCCAAGGTGGCCACGCTGCTTCTGCCGGGAGTGGGCACCGTTCACGACCTGCGTGAAGCCTATGACGCGGGGGCTCGTGTGGTGCGCATCGCGACGCACTGCACGGAGGCCGATGTTTCCCGTCAGCACATCGCCTATGCGCGGGAACTGGGCATGGATACTGTCGGCTTTCTGATGATGAGCCACATGACCACGCCGCAGCATCTCGCCGAGCAGGCCAAGTTGATGGAGTCGTACGGCGCGACATGTATTTATGTGGTGGATTCGGGCGGGGCACTGGGCATGAACGACGTGCGCGAGCGCTTTCGTGCGTTCAAGGACGTGCTCAAGCCCGAGACGCTCACCGGCATGCACGCGCACCACAACCTCAGCCTTGGCGTGGCGAACTCCATCGTCGCGGTGGAGGAGGGCTGCGACCGCATCGACGCGAGTCTGGCGGGCATGGGCGCAGGCGCAGGCAATGCGCCGCTGGAAGTGTTCATCGCAGCGGCGTCGCGCTTGGGCTGGCATCATGGTTGCGACCTGTACACGCTGATGGATGCTGCCGACGACATCGTGCGACCGTTGCAGGATCGTGCCGTGCGCGTGGATCGCGAGACGCTGGCACTCGGCTACGCCGGGGTGTATTCGAGCTTCCTGCGTCACGCCGAGGCCGCAGCGGCGCGCTACGACCTCAAGACCGTCGATATTCTTGTCGAGCTGGGGCAGCGCCGCATGGTGGGTGGTCAGGAGGACATGATCGTCGACGTCGCACTCGATCTGCTCAAGCGTCGCGCCGCATAACGTACCGACGCGTCGACGCGCCCACCGGGAGCACGCCCCAGGCACCGCCCGGCCCACTCGTCGACGCGCTCGTCAACGCACCATTCAACGCATCCTTCGACGCATCACCCGACGCATCTCCCCGGCTGCGGCTTCTCTGCCGCTATGCCGATGCCGGCCGCTTTCGCAGAATTCGCTGAATTTGCAGAAAGGGCCGGCATTTTTTCGTGTGTCGATGCGGTTCATCCACGTCCATTGCCAGACCAGCCGAGTTGGCGACTGATCTGTGCAGCGGCGTCCTTCACGCGGGGCACGAGTTCCTGCATGCGCTCGCGGTTCATGTACTTGGTCGTGCTCGATACGCTGATGGCGGCCACGATACGTTGGCTTGCGTCATAGATCGGTGCGGCCACGCAGCGAATCTGCGGCGTGTCGTCTTCCAGGTCGAAGGCGTAACCGAGCCGGGCATAGTCATGCATGCGCGCGAGCCACGTTGCCGCATCGATGGGATGTGAGGCCGCTCGCGCCAGATAGTGGTCGAGCTGCGCCCGCCATTGCGTTTCATCCTGATCGAGCAGCAGTGCCTTGCCCACGCCGGTGACGCAGATCGGCTTGCGCCCGCCGATACGCGAGCTGATTTCCACGGCGCGCTGTCCGGGCAGCTTGTCGAGGTACATCACTTCCCAGCCGTCGGCCACTGCCAGATGCACGGTGTCCTGCGTCTCGTTGGCCAGCGTTTCCAGCGTCGGCCGTGCAACGCGTGGCAAGTCGATCTGGCGATAGGCGAGAAACCCCAGTTCGATGAGCTTGTTGCCCAGCCGATAGCCGCGGCGTGGCTCGAATCGCAAATACCCGGCGTGGACGAGCGCCGATGCAATGCGATGCGTGGTCGACGGGGTGATGCCGGTGTGCGCCGAGAGTGCCGGCACGGTGTCGATGCCGGCGGCAACGGCTTCCACGATATCGAGGCCACGGAAGAGGGTTTGACTGGCGAGCGTGCGGGGGCGCTCGGCCTCTGACGGTTTCGGCTTTGCCATCAGGCCCCTCCGATGGCGAGCAGGCGCTCGTACACGTAGCACTTGAGCGCGACGTAGTGGGCGGGGGCGAGCACGGGCAATTCGATGCCGTGCAGATGGTTGCCGTCGTCGCCCGTCTGCACGCTGCGGATCGTGCCAGTGGCTTCGATGGGCATGTCGATGTCACCGACCCGTACGCGGAACGCCAGATGCATGCTGTCGCCGATCGCGCCGAGCACGGTGTCTGCCAGCAGCGAGACGCCCTCGGCGCTCACGTCTTGCAGCAGCGCAAGGTGCCACGCGTCGCCCACACTCACCGACACGACCAGCCTGGCGGGCACACGCTGCGATCGGCGCAGCACTTTGCGGCGAATCTGCGCGGGTGCCGAGAGCACGGCGTAATCGATCGGCACGCGCTCGACACGCTCCACCGTACAAACGAAGTGGTAGATGTCTTCGCCGGAAAATGTCCAAAGTTCAAGCCGCTCGCTGGGTTGCAGGGTCGGCGGTGCGGCACGGCCTGTCGGGGCGGTGACGAACAGCATCTGATTCGGTGCGTGACCGATCACGCGCGTGCGCACCCGTTGCGACCCGGCGCCCGGCGGCAACTGGATCTGCAGCCAGTCACCGGGGCGCAGATTCAGGTCAGTGAGTCCGTACTGCGGTTGGGGTGCGCCGGCGCCGTCTGGCGCTGCGCGATCGGTGGGCGATGGGGCGGTAACGTTCTGCAGTGCGGCATCGTCTGCGCCGAGATCGGCGACCCGGTGGGGCTCGAAGGACGAGAACAACCAGTCGCGTCCGGCTTGCGTGGGGACGATATCGCCGGCGGCCAGCAGCAGCTCGCCATTGCGGTCGACGACCGCCCAGGGCAGGGCTTCGCCCAGGGGAATCTCGTCGGGCGTGAGCGGGACAACGACAAGCGCGGTGAGGGGCGCGGCAGACGCCGGAGATGGGGTGGTGGACATATGGGTTCGGTGCGCGCAGCGTGCGCGCTCGCGTTCGGCGTCGAAAGGGCGTGGATCGTTGGTCGTCCGGCAGGCGCGGCGATGACAAACCCACTTCGCCGCCATGGCAGCGAAGTGGGCGCTCGCCTGCGCGCTGGGGACGACCGCAGACATCAGGTGTCCGAAAGTCTACCGCGACGCATCGGCACTTGGCGAGAGGAGACATATTCTCTTTTTATCGCAAGCTGCGTAAGTGGGCACTCGCTGGGGGATGCCGTGGGCGCGACGTCGATTGCCGTCGGCACCGAGTTGCGTGGCATGCGTGCGTGTCCGCTCGACGAGGTGCCGCGTGTTCGAGGCCGTCTGCTTATAGTCGACGGTTTGCCGGCGCGCCCGGCGACGAACATGTGGGGGGAGCGATGTGGTACCAACAGTGTGCAGGCGCTATCGGCTGGGGCGCAGGTGGGGGCGCGGCACGGGGCGTCGAGGTGGAGGGCATGCCCGAGGCGTTGGCATTGCGCCGCACTGCGCGCGCCGATTTGGGCGAAGGCCTTGCTCAGGCCTCGAACGTGGCGTCGAACTCAGCGTGTCACGCAGCCCCCAACGCAGCACCGAACGCAGCACCGAACGCAGCGGCAAACGCAGCGGCAAACGCAGCGTCCGACGTGGCGTCCGACTCAGCCCCAAACTCAGCGTCCGATGCACGGCGCAATGCGCAGGAGATGGCGCGCCGCGTGGACCCTGAACTTGCGCGGGCGTTTGCCAACGCGTGGGCAGGATTGTGGGTGATGACCGGGCCGTGCCAGCACTTCTATCGCAAGGAGTTCGACCTTGCGCACAAGCGCGATACGCGTCTGGCCCATAACCTGACGCAGGTCGAGACGATGTTGGTGACCACGCAAGGTGGGGGTGTCCCTTGGCCCGCCGATGTCTTCACCGATCCGGTATCCCACGACATTGCGCGGTGGCTCGAAACGATTGCCGCAACCGGCGACCGGGGATGGCACTTCCGTGCGGCGCGCGACGCCATGTCGCTTGTGGGCAATTTATCGCTACTTGCGATCATTGCGGCTTGCTTCCATCAGGAGGGGGCAACGGGGGAGGACGGGGAGGCTGACGGCGCTCGCGGTGCTGCGGCGGCGAACACCCCATTTGGGGTGCCCTGGGCCGACTGGACGCTGCTGGCGTTCGAGGGCGTGAAGGGGGTGATAACGCAGTCGCTCGGCTCGCCGACGTTGATTCGTCATCATGCGGTCGATGAGGTGCTCAAACGCATGGACGCAGGATGCCGGCTACTCGAAGCTTGCGTAATGTCTCAAACGCCTCAAACGCCTCAAGAGGCTCAAGCGCCTGCGGCGCCGTCGTTGAGGCGCAGCGTGCTGGGCACGCTCACGCGCTCGCGCGACGTCGCCACCGTCTTTACGTTCGCCAATACGGCGGTACCGCCCGCTCGGCTGGGTCTCTGGGCGCCATCGTGGTTCACGAGTCCGTCAATCGACACCGATGGCTATCGCGGCATATTGCGGGTGGCGGGTCTCATGCTCGACTCCTGCCGTGCGGTGACGAGTTTGCTCGGCACATGGGCGCGCAACGCCGCGTTCACACTCGACGCGCGAGACTTGACGCAGCGATGGCAGACGCTATGCGAGAAGCTCGCGAGTGTGTCCGCGGACGACCGGGCCAGGGTACTGGATCGGGTCGAGCGGGTGACGCAACTCTCCACGCATTGCGATACGCCGCTGCTCGGCGCAATCGCGTCGCATGACGTTTTGCGCGAACGCTTGCTTGCTTCAACCGATTCGTTGACGGCGAGCGAGATTGCCGATGCTTGCGAGCAACTTCAAGTACCTTGCAACGCGTCGTGCGTTGACGGGCACCACTATCTGAGCCTGAATCCGGCGGAGAGTCCGTGGGGGCATCGATGGACGGCAGACGCGTGGCAATGCGGCGGCGCAACGCCGGTGCGCGCGTCGTATCGTCTGCTGTTGCTGTATCAGCATTGGAGCGCGGCATTGCTCGAGCGCGTGGTGTCGTCGCCCTGCACAAGCCCGACGCCCGCGCCCGCGCCGAACGAGCCGCTGGGCATGGCGCGCACACGCTCCGGCGCGGTGCATGTCGATATCGAGTCGACGCGGGTGTGAACCTGCGCTGCGGCGTCGTCACCAATTCGTCTCACGTTCCGGCGTCGCGGTGATCTTATGGATCGAGAGGTCGGCGCCGTAGTATTCCTGTTCGTCGTCGAGCCGCAGGCCGACGAAGCGTTTGATGACGCCGTAGACGAGATAGCCCCCGGCGAAAGCGATCGCTACGCCCATGACCGTTCCAAGGGTTTGTGAGATGAAGCTCACACCGCCCAATCCGCCGAGTGCCTTCTGCCCGAAGAGGCCTGCCGCCAAGCCGCCCCAGACACCGCAAACACCGTGTAACGGCCACACGCCAAGCACATCGTCGATGCGCAAACGGTTCTGCGTCACCGTGAAGAGCCATACGAACAGCCCCCCCGCGACGGCGCCCACGACAAGTGCGCCGAGCGGGTGCATGACATCCGAACCCGCACACACGGCAACCAGCCCCGCGAGCGGACCGTTGTGGATGAAGCCCGGGTCGTCCTTGCCCACCCACATGGCGACCAGCGTCCCGCCGACCATGGCCATGAGCGAGTTGACGGCGACCAGCCCCGAGATGCCCCCCACCCGCTGCGCGCTCATCACGTTGAAGCCGAACCAGCCCACGATCAGAATCCATGCGCCGAGTGCAAGGAACGGAATCGATGACGGCGGATGCGCGGCAACCTGACCCTGTCCGTTGTAGCGACCCCGGCGTGCGCCGAGGTGCAGCACTGCGGCCAGCCCGATCCAGCCCCCGACCGCGTGCACGACCACCGAGCCTGCGAAATCGTGAAACGGGGCGCCGAACACACGAGTGAGCCAATCCTGAACGCCGAGATGACCGTTCCAGGCGATGCCCTCGAAGAACGGATAGATCACGCCGACGAGGAAGAACGTCGCGACCGACTGCGGATGAAACTTGGCACGCTCCGCGATGCCGCCCGAGACGATGGCGGGAATGGCCGCCGCGAACGTGAGCAGGAAGAAAAAGCGAATCAGCGCGTAGCCATTGTGCTCGGCGAGCACCGTGGCGCTCGACCAGAAATCGACGCCATAGGCGAGCGGATAGCCAATGAAAAAGTAAGCGAGCCCCGAGACGGCGAAATCCGTCAGGATCTTGACGAGGGCGTTGACCTGATTCTTCTTGCGCACGGTGCCGAGTTCGAGAAACGCAAACCCCGCATGCATGGCAAGCACCAGGATCGCGCCGAGCAGAAGGAACAGCACGTCGCCGGGTGTATTGGAATTGGGCATGAATGTGCTCTTTTGGTGCAAACGTGAGGAAGAACGATGATATGCAAGAGCAATGCCAGCATTTTTCAATACATTGATTTTTATCGACGTTTCGTCTGGTGATCCGATATGCCCCCATCGTGTTGCACGTTCCTGGTGCTGGGAGGCGCAAGCGTGAGCGAAGTCCGTGCATGAGCGCGAGCCGAAGCGGCTGAAAAGTACTGAAAGGCGAGGTGCCGTTGCGCACGATGCGTCACGCGGATGCGCGGTATAGAATCGAGCGTTTTCGCGGTGTCGTGCCGATCGCCCGGCACCGGCGATCCCGCTTCGCGCGCAGCGCCATCGCGTGACGACGACCGAATCGACAACAGCGCAACCACACGTCAATCACTGAGGAAACCCGATGATCTTTGAAATTGCCCAGATCGAAGTGAAGCCCGGCACCGAAGCCGCGTTCGAACAAGGTGTCGCAAAGGCGGCGTCGCTGTTCAAGGCCTCGAAAGGCTGCCACGGCATGCGCTTGCTCAAGTCCATCGAACAGCCGACGCATTACAGCCTTGTCGTGACGTGGGAAACGCTGGAAGACCACACCGTTCACTTCCGCAACTCGGACGCGTTCCAGCAATGGCGCGCCTTGGTGAGCGACTGCTTTGCGGTGCCGCCGAATGTGGGCCACGTCACGGAAGCGCTGATCGGCTTCTGAACTCGACACAGACAACGTAGCAAATCAGGCGGTGGCGGAGCGAGTCTCCCCCACCGCCTTCGCTTTTTCATTCGACGGAAAAGAACGCCATTACCAAGGGTTAACTCGGAGTAGAAGGATCTAAGTTTTCATATAACATGCAAACCAGAAAAATTTGAGACGGCGTGAGCGGATGACGACCAAACCCAAGACCTTGACCGAGCAGGTCGCGCAACAGCTACAGGACGCGATCCGGCAGGGTGTCTATCCCATTGGCACCAAGCTGCCGACGGGCAAGCAGCTTTCCGAGACGTACGGCGTGAGTCAGGCGGTGATCCGCGAAGTGACTGAGCGACTGCGCGCGCAGGGGCTGATCGACAGCCGGCAGGGGGCAGGTGTGACGGTGAAGGCGCGCACGCCATCGAGCGGTTTTCAGGTGCCGGTCGGTCAAGACGCTGCCGATCTGGCCAGCGTCTACGAGCTACGTCTCGATCTGGAGAGCACGGCCGCTGCGCTGGCCGCCGTTCGGCACACCGACGAGGATATTCGCCGACTCGCCGAAATTCTCGAGAAGCTCGAGACGAATCTTTATCACGCGGAAAACGGCGTGGAGTACGACACGGCGTTCCACGCCGCGATTGCGCGCGCGACGCACAATCGCTACTACGCCGATCTGCTGCAATATCTGAACCTGCAAATTCGGCAGGTCGTGCAGGCAGCGCGCACGAACACGTTGCGTCACGAAGGCCTCGCCGCGCAGGTGCATCAGGAGCATGTGGCCGTATTCAACGCCATCAAGGCGCGCGATCCGCTGCTCGCGCGTGCGGCCTCGCTCTCGCATCTGCTGCGGGCTTCGGCGCGTCTCGGGCTGACGCTGCCCGGGCGAGACATCATCACCGGCGCCATCGCGCCGACCGGCGCGTAAGCCCGTCGAAAGGCACCACCGCCCGCACCGTAACCCCCGACGCGTAAACCTATGACCATCACCGCTTTTGCGCAACGCCTCATCGACGCCGTCGGTGCCGACAGCGTCTTCACTTCGCCCGACGACATCGCGCCGTGGCTCGCCGACTGGCGTGGCATGTATCGCGGCAATGCCCAGGCGGTCGTGCGTCCGCGTACGACGGCGGATGTCGCAACGATACTCGCGCTATGCCAGGGCACGGCCACGCCGGTCGTGCCGCGTGGCGGCAACACGGGCCTGTGCGGCGGTGCAACGCCCGATGCCTGCGCGCAGAACGTGGTGCTCAGTCTCGATCGCATGAATGCCGTGCGCGGTCTGGACACCATTGCCAACACCCTGGTGGCCGAGGCCGGCTGCATTCTCGAAGACCTGCAACGCGCCGCGCGTGACGCGAATCGGCTGCTGCCGCTCAGTCTGGCCGCCGAGGGCTCGTGTCAGCTCGGCGGCAACCTCGCGACGAATGCCGGCGGTGTGAACGTCGTGCGTTACGGCATGACGCGCGAACTGGTGCTCGGGGTCGAAGCAGTGCTGCCGAACGGAGAAATCCTGCATGCCCTGCGCACACTGCGCAAGGACAACACCGGTTACGACCTCAAGCAGTTGCTCATCGGCTCGGAGGGCACGCTGGGCGTCATCACCGCGGCGGCGTTGCGCCTTTATGCGCCGACGCCGGTGCGTCAGGTGGTGATTGCCGCCGTGACGTCGCCGCGTCAGGCGCTGGCGCTTTATGAATTGCTGTTCGCGGCGTGCGGCCCGCGCATGCAGGCATTCGAATTCTTCACAGGCGAGTGCGTCGATCTGGTGATGGCCCACGTGCCCGGCGTGCGCGCGCCGTTTGGCGAGCGCCACCCCGGCTATGTGCTGGTCGAACTTGCCGACACCGACGACGAACCCGCGTTGACTGCCTTGCTCGAACGCGTGATCGAAGCGGCCATCGAGCGCGATCTGTGCGCCGACGCGGTGGTGTCGTCCACCCTCGGTCAGGTCGAAGACATGTGGAAGTTGCGCGAAGAGATTTCCGAGGCGCAACGCGCAGACGGACCGCATCTGAAGCACGACATCTCGCTGCCCATCGAGGCCATTCCGGATTTCATGACGAGCGCCGAGGCGCGCGTGCGGCGCGTGTGTCCGCAGGTGCGTCCCTTCATCTTCGGGCATTTTGGCGACGGCAATCTGCATTACAACCTGTCGCGCCCGGCCGGAGAGGCAACCGACTTCATGGCGAAGCATGGCGAGGCGATCACCGCCGAAGTGCTCGACGAAGTGGTGCGTTACGGGGGCAGCATCAGCGCCGAGCATGGCATCGGGCAGCTCAAGCGCGCGTCCTTCGCGAAGTACAAGTCGCCGCTGGAATTGCGCCTGATGCGCGAGATCAAGGCCGTGTTCGATCCGGCCGGCATCATGAATCCGGGCAAGCTGCTCTAAGCGCCTGCCTTCTTGACGGGCACCAGCATGGCTGGGGCCCGATCTGTTCTGCCATGGTGCGAGCCTGACGTTGCAACGCTCGACCTCGCGCCACCTGAGGAGTCCACATGACCGCACCCCCCGCCGCCGCAGCGCCGCTGTGCCTTGGCCCGCTGCCGGAGATCGATCCGCCGACGTTCGAGGTGCCGTTCGGCGCTGTCGACACTCACGCGCACGTGGTGGCCGCCAGCGACGCGTACCCCATGGTGCGCGAGCGCAGCTACACGCCGCCGCCGGCCCCGGAAGACCGATACCTCGCCATGCTCGATGCGACCGGCATGACCTATGGCGTGCTGGTGCAGATCAGCGTCTACGGAACGGATAACCGCTACATGCTCGAGACGCTGCGCCGTCATCCCGATCGTCTGCGCGGCATCGCCGTGGTCTCGCCCGAGGTGACCGATGCAGAACTCGAGGCGATGCACGCGGCGGGTGTTCGCGGGTTGCGTATCAACGTGCTGTTCGGCGGCGGCATCGGCTTCACCGCGATGGAAACACTCGCGCATCGCATCAAGGATATGGGCTGGCATATGCAGTTCCTGATGGACGTGAACGCGTTGCCCGAACTCATGCCGCGCATGACGAAGCTGCCGGTGCCCGGCATCGTCGATCACATGGGGCACACGCCGGTGGCACAGGGGCTCGAAGCCCCCGGCTTCTCCGCGCTGCGCTCGCTCGTGCGCGACCACGGCTACTGGGTCAAGCTCTCGGGCGCCTATCGTATCAGCGAGCGTTTCCCGACCTTCGACGACGTGACACCCTTCGCGCAGACGCTGATCGAAGACGCACCCGAGCGCATGGTGTGGGGCAGCGACTGGCCGCATGTATCGCTCACGCGTATGCCGAACACCGGCGCGCTGCGCAATCTGCTGCCGCTGTGGGCACCCGACGCCGACACGCGCCGCCGCATTCTCGTGGACAACCCGGCGCGTCTCTATGGTTTTCCGGCAACGACGTGATGCCCCGGCATCGTCGCCCCTTTCGGGCGCGCGATGCACGCTAGCGTGACTCACACTTCAAGACGACAAGAGGAGACAAGATGGACTGGTATCGCCAAATGAACAAGACCGAGCGGCGCACGTTTATTGCGGCGTTCGGCGGCTGGGCGCTCGACGCGCTCGACTTCATGGTGTTCACGTTCGTGATCACCACCCTGATTACTGTATTCAACATCGACAAGGCGCAGGCCGGCATGCTGGCCACGGTGACGTTGTTGTTCTCGGCCATTGGCGGTTGGCTCGCGGGCATACTCGCCGATCGCTTTGGACGGGTGCGCATCCTGCAAGGAACGATTCTGTGGTTCTCCGTCTGCACGATCCTGATCGGCTTCGCGCAGAACTTCGAGCAGATCTTCGTGCTGCGTGCCTTGCAGGGGCTGGGCTTCGGCGGCGAGTGGGCCGTGGGATCGGTGCTCATGGGCGAGATCGTTCGCACCGAGTATCGCGGACGTGCCGTCGGCACGGTACAAAGCGGCTGGGCGATCGGTTGGGCGGTGGCGGCGCTGGCCTACACGGTTTCGTTCTCGTTCCTGCCGGAGGCGTATGCCTGGCGTGCGTTGTTCTGGATCGGCGTGATCCCGGCGCTGTTCGTGCTCTTCATTCGTAAGCACGTGCCTGAGCCGGCGCTGTTCGAGCGCACGCGCAAACAGGAGGCCGCAGCCGCCACGCGCACGTCGGCGTGGGCGATTTTCTCGCCGTCGCTCATCAAGACCACCGCGCTCGCGGCACTGCTGTGCACCGGCGTGCAGGGTGGGTACTATGCCGTGACGACCTGGCTGCCGACGTTCCTCAAGACCGAGCGTCATCTGTCGGTCATCGGAACCGGCGGTTATCTGCTCGTGATCATTCTGGGCTCGTTCATCGGCTATCTGACGGGCGCGTATCTGACCGATCGTCTGGGGCGTCGCGCCAACCTGCTGATTTTTGCGGTGCTGTCGGGCGTGACCATCTTCGCTTATACGCAACTCCAGCTTAGCAACGACCAGATGCTGATCCTTGGCTTCCCGCTGGGCTTCGCGGCTTCGGGCATTTTCAGCGGCATGGGGGCCTATCTGACCGAACTGTTTCCGTCGGCGGTGCGTGCCAACGGGCAAGGCTTCACGTACAACTTCGGGCGCGGCTTCGGTGCGCTGTTCCCGAGTCTGGTCGGGTATCTGGCCAAATCCAGTGGTCTTGGCGCCGCCATCGGCATGTTTGCCGGGGGGGCCTATCTTGTCGTGCTGATCACCGCCCTCTTGTTGCCTGAGACGAAAGGGCGCGAGATCGAGTAAGTTCGTACGTTCACCGAGGGGGCGAGCGCCGAAGTCGTGGCTCGCCCCCTTGGCTTTTCTGAATCGAGGGAGTGCTGCATGAAGATCCTTGTACCGGTCAAACGGGTAGTGGATTACAACGTAAAGGTTCGTGTGAAGAGCGACGGCAGTGGCGTCGACATTGCGAACGTGAAGATGTCGATGAATCCGTTCGACGAAATCGCGGTGGAAGAGGCGGTGCGCCTGAAGGAAGCGGGCGTGGCGACGGAAGTGGTGGTGGTGTCTGCGGGGGTGGCGCAATCGCAGGAGACACTGCGCACGGCGCTGGCCATTGGCGCGGATCGCGCGATCCTGATCGAGTCGGACGAAGAGCTGCAGCCGCTGGCGGTAGCCAAGCTGCTCAAGGCGATCGTCGACAAGGAGCAGCCGCAACTGGTGATCCTGGGCAAGCAGGCGATCGACGACGACGCCAATCAGACCGGTCAGATGCTCGCGGCGCTGGCGAAGCTGCCGCAGGCGACGTTCGCCTCGAAGGTGACGGTGGCGGACAACCGGGCGCAGGTCACGCGAGAGGTGGATGGGGGGCTCGAGACGGTATCGCTGTCGCTGCCGGCGGTGATCACGACGGATTTGCGTCTGAACGAGCCGCGTTACGTGACGCTGCCCAACATCATGAAGGCGAAGAAGAAGCCGCTGGAGAGCGTCAAGCCTGCGGATCTTGGGGTGGATGTGAGCCCGCGTCTGAAGACGCTGAAGGTGGCCGAGCCGCCCAAGCGCAGCGCAGGGGTGAAGGTGGCGGACGTGGCAGCGCTCGTCGAGAAGCTCAAGCTTGAGGCGAAGGTCATCTAAGGGAGACGACGAGATGAGCATTCTGGTAATTGCAGAACACGACAACCAATCGATCAAGGCGGCAACGCTCAGCACGGTGGCGGCGGCGCTGCAATGCGGCGACGACGTGCATGTGCTGGTTGCGGGCAGCAACGCGAAGGCAGCGGCCGATGCGGCCGCGCAGATCGCGGGTGTGAAGAAGGTGTTGCTGGCC
>NZ_JAYRUC010000018.1:0-129734 GCF_041919235.1 Pandoraea sp. | reverse complement strand
TTGCCGAACTGCTCAAGCAGCTCGGCGGGGATCGTCGGCAGCTCTGCCGGTGGGGTTTTGGGTTTGCGAGGCATCGTCACTCCTTGGCGACATGTTATGCCTCAAACACGAAATTTCCGACAGGCCCAAGGCTTTTACAATCGCCAACGAATCCATTCGTCCATCGGGTACCGCACACCGTCCGATTACGAAGCGATGCTGCAAGCGGCGTGAGTTACTGTACGTGAAATCGAGGCATGGTCACATCGAGGATTTTGAGGATCTGATAGGTTTGACGATACTAGCCTGCGGCCTGATCACAGCTATCGTCGTCTACACATTGTCGATACGCATTGGCCGTTGGTGTGTTCAACGTGTGTTCGCCACGCGTACAGCAACAGATTTCAACGAAGGAGATCGAGGCGAATAAGCGTCAGTCATCCGCAAAGCAGTTTTGTAGCCTCGCATTCAAGCAACGGCTTTCCGATACAACGGCCGAAAAAGAAAAAGCCCTGACACGTCAGGGCTTTTGAATTTTGGAGGCGGGAGTCGGAATCGAACCGGCGTACACGGCTTTGCAGGCCGCTGCATGACCACTCTGCCATCCCGCCATTGGGATATATGCCGCATTTTAACCACTCGCTGTTGCCATCGAGGGCGCCCTTCGGATCGATCGCCGTGGGCTTTTCGGCAAATAAAAAGGGAAGCCAGGCTTCCCTCTGGATTTGGAGCGGGAGACGAGTCTCGAACTCGCGACCTCAACCTTGGCAAGGTTGCGCTCTACCAACTGAGCTACTCCCGCATGACACCGAACACCAAGGATCAACTCACTCAATGTCCAGCGTGAAAACTGGAGCGGGAGACGAGTCTCGAACTCGCGACCTCAACCTTGGCAAGGTTGCGCTCTACCAACTGAGCTACTCCCGCATTGTCATGCGTACTACCAATCCAACCGCTTCTTAAAACTTCGCTGCCGGGCTAGTGCCGTAGCAGCGAGAAGGAGATTATGGCTAAACCGTGATTCAGTGTCAAGCACCCACACTGAAAATTTGTGAAGATTATGCTCCCCACCCCGCGCAATTCCCGCACCTTCGGGGACCGGCGCTCACATCTTGCCCGCACCGCGCTCCCGAATCTGCGGCCACGCGCGGCGCAGATAATACAGCATCGACCACAGCGTGAGAACCGCCGCCACGTAGATCAGCCACGTCCCCCAGAATCGGGAGTCAAATCGCAATCCGCGCCATGCCACCGTGCCATTGAACAGCAACAACGGAATCGCCACCATCTGCGCCGCCGTCTTGATCTTGCCCAACTGATGCACCGCCACGCTGCGCGACGCGCCAATCTGCGCCATCCATTCACGTAATGCCGAAATCGTGATCTCCCGGCCGATGATGATCAACGCCACCAACGCATTGATCCGCCCCATCTGCAGCAGCATCAGCAACGCCGCAGCCACCATCAGCTTGTCCGCCACAGGGTCCAGAAACGCCCCGAACGCCGACGTCTGATTCCAGCGCCTTGCCAGGAATCCGTCAAACCAGTCGGTCAGCGCCGCCAGCACGAAGACCGAGCACGCCACCCAATTCATCTCGACCGACGTCAACCAGGTCGCTGGCAAGTAATAGACGCCGACCACCAGCGGGATCAGCACGATCCGGAGCCAGGTCAGACATATAGGGATATTGAAAGGCATGGCAGCATGAGTTCGGCAAACAGCGGTCGACACACGGCGCCCTCGGCAACCGTACCAGACCCGCATTGTGCCGTGTCTGCCCCGCAGCGACAAGGCCAAGGCACCGCACAGCGGTTGACATGTGCGCCAGTGTGCCCCTATCTTGCTCGCAATCACCCGCCAATAGCGCCGATCTCGTGAAACTGTCCTGGCCCCTGACCGCACTGCGACGCCCGCTGCTGCCGGCGCACCTCCTCATCGCGATACTGGTCGGGATCGACGGCCTGCTGCTCGTCGCCTCCGTGCTCCTGCGCGTGCCCGGCTCGCTGCTCATCGATCTCTTCGTGCGCGGCGACCTCTCGGCACTCGAACGCATCGAGGCCACCCACCTGCCCCGGCTGCTCTTCGGGCTGAACGCCATCGAGCGCATCGACTTCTCGCACCTGCCCCGCGCCCTCACCGGCCTGTCACTGGTCGCGCTCTCCTGCGGACTCGTCATCCGCGCACGCACCGCCTGGGCCTTCACGCTCGTCATGCTCACGCTGGCCGCCGCCATCAATTTCCACGTGAACATCCGCTTCGATCTGACGTTCGCCCTCTCGCTCGTCTGCATTGCGCTTCTGCTGTGGTACTGGCGCTCGTTCGACCGGGCAAGCTTCGCCGCCGCCACGCTCTACACGCTGGTGGCCGTATTTGCCCTGCTCGTCTATGCCACTTTCGGCACCCTCTATCTCGGCCACGAATTCACGCCGCCCGTCGCCGATCTGGCCACCGCGTTCTATTTCGCCATCGTCACGATGACCACCGTCGGCTACGGCGACATCGTGCCGCACACCACCGACGCGCGGCTCTTCACCGCATCGGTCATCATCTTCGGGATCAGTGTGTTCGCGACGTCATTGACCGTCGTCATCGGCCCGCTCGTTGGCGGCAACCTCAAGAAAATTCTCGCTGGGAGGTTCACTCACGTGATACGAAAGAACCACTTCATCGTGGCCGGCGCCTCGCCGCTTGCCATCAACGTGCACCACGAACTCACCAAGCGCGGCTTGCCGGTGACGGCCATCATCGCAAGCGGCGCCGATAACCCATACCCGGAAGATGCAGATGTCATCCATGGCGACGCGAGCGACAACGCCGTGCTTACGCACGCCGGCATCGAGCACGCCAAAGCCGTTCTCGCGCTGCGCGCCGACGATTCGGAAAATGCCTTCATCGTGCTCGCTGCGAAGGAAATCGCACCGACGGTGCGCACCATCGCATCGGTCAACGACAGCAAGCATCTGAGCAAGATCAAGCGCGTACAGCCCGACATGATCTTCGCGCCGCCCGTCGTCGGCGGTGAGCTTCTCGCGCGCACGCTGTCCGGCGAGACGGTCGACAACGAGACCGTCATGCGTCTGCTGTTCCACGGCGACACCTGACGCGTCGCGCGCGTCAGTGCAGTTGACGATAGATCTGCTCGGCCAATGTCGTCGAAATGCCGTCGACGCTCGCCAACTCGTCGACGCTCGCCGACGCCACCCCTTGCAGCCCGCCGAACCGCATGAGCAACCGCTGACGGCGTTTCGCCCCAATGCCCTCGATCTCCTCGAGCCGCGACGTCTGACGCGCCTTCGCCCGCTGGGCCCGCATGCCGGTAATCGCAAAGCGGTGCGCCTCGTCACGAATTTGCGCGATCAGCATCAGCACCGCACTCTCGCGCCCCAATTCCAACGGCGCGCGGCCGTCGGCAAAAATCAGCGTCTCGAGACCCACTTTGCGTCCCTCCCCTTTTGCCACGCCGACCAGCCGCCCGATGTCGATCCCCAACTCCACGAACACCTGACGCGCCACCTCGACCTGCCCCTTGCCACCATCGATAAGCACCAATTGGGGCAAATTGGCCTCCACGTCAGACACCTCAGGCGCGCTCGACGCGGTGACCTCGGCAGACACGCCGTTTTCGGGGGGCGCCTCAGTGTCGGGCAGCAACGCCGTCTCGGCCTCGGCGCGCGCCACGTCGGCCGCCACGGACGACGGATCTGCCGCATCGCTCACTGCGGCCGCCGCAGCCTCCATCAAACGGCCGTACCGGCGTGTGAGCACCTGACGCATCGCCGCATAGTCGTCACCGGGCGTAATGCCCGTGATGTTGTAACGCCGGTATTCACTCGTCTGCATCTTGTGATGATGGAACACCACGCACGACGCCTGCGTCGCCTCGCCCTGCGTGTGGCTGATGTCGAAGCACTCCACCCGCAGCAACGCCGGATCCTCGATGTCGAGCCCGATCGTCTGCACCAGTTCGCCCGTGCGCGCCTGCTGACTGCCCTGCTCCGTCAATAGACGCGTAAGCGCGAGCTGCGCGCCTTGCTGCGCCATATCGAGCCACGCCCGTCGTTGTCCCTGCGGTTGACGCACCAGCGCGATGCGCCGCCCCGCTTGCTCGGACAATGCGGCAAGCAACTCGTCACCCGGCAGCGCATGACTCACGACCAGCACCGGCGGCACCGCCTGGCCGAGATAGTGCTGCGCGACAAACGCTTCGAGCAGGCGCGATTCGAGCGATGACGCCCGGGCCCCCGATGGCACGTCGCCGGCAACCTCGCCGACCGTGGTCAACGATGCATCCGAGTCCCCATCGGACACATCCGATGCGAGCGCCTCGTCTTCATCGAATTCATCGACAACGCCCCCTTCGACGCCGCGCTCGACGTGCGCCGGAAAGTACGCCTTGTCGCCGAGGTGACGTCCGCCACGCACCATCGCGAGGTTCACACACGCGCGCCCGCCCGCGTAGGCGACGGCGAGAATGTCGGCGTCGACATCGCCCGCCGTCTCGACGGACTGCTGCTGAAGCACGCTGGACAGTGCCTGCATCTGGTTGCGCACCACGGCGGCCTGCTCGAATTGCAGCGCCTCGGCGTACGTCATCATCTTCGCTTCCAGCGCACCCAGCACTTCGCTCTGACGTCCCGAAAGAAAGGCCGCCGCGTTGCTCACGTCGCGCGCATAGTCTTCGTCCCGGATGACACCCACGCACGGCGCACTGCATCGCTCGATCTGATGCAGCAGACACGGACGCGTGCGATTCGCAAAGACGGAGTCCTCACAAGTGCGCAACTGGAACACCTTCTGCAGGATCTGAATGCTTTCGCGCACCGCCCACGCGCTGGGGAATGGCCCGAAGTACTGCCCGCGACGGTCCACCGAGCCCCGGTAGTACGCCATGCGCGGATACTTGTGCTGTGTGAGCTTGAGAAACGGATACGACTTGTCGTCGCGAAACAGAATGTTGTAACGCGGATGCAGCGCCTTGATCAGATTGTTCTCAAGCAGCAGCGCCTCGGTTTCCGAACGCGTAACGGTCGTTTCCAGTTTCGCGATGCGCGCGACCATCAGCGCGATGCGCGGGGACAGCAGCGTCTTGTTGAAGTAACTCGACACACGCTTCTTGAGGTTGCGCGCCTTGCCAACGTACAGGACATTGCCCGTCGCATCGTAATAGCGGTAGACGCCGGGCAGGTTCGGCAATTGCGCGAGCACTTGGCGGGCGTCGAACGGCGCGGCGTCGAGCGCGTCGCCGCTGGGGCTTGTCGCCTCGACACTCGCGCGACGCGAACGCTTTCCCTTGTCGGTCTTGGCCGGGTTGGGCACCGTCGTCGCCTCGGCCGACGTGTCAACCTGCGCGTCCGTGCTGTCGGGGGGCGTCGTCGCCAAAGGGGCGGCGGCAGCGCCAGCGCCGGTGGCGGATTTCGCCTTGCGGGCCTTGCTCGGCGGCGTGACGTCGTGGGCGTCTTCGGTCATGAACTCTGGCAATCGAAGCGTCCCCGGGGCGAGCCGGTGCATTCATCGCACGGCCCACAACCTTGGCGATGGCATCGTCAGGCGTCACAGGGACTAAAATCCGAAGTTTAGACCAATCCGCGTCGCCGCCTCTCAATGTCCCTGCCCATCGTGTCTTCTCCTGGCTCGAGCGCCCTTCCCCTGGTCCCGCGTTGCGACCTGTTCTGCACCGTCGTCGACAATTTCGGGGACATCGGCGTGTGCTGGCGGCTCGCCCGGCAACTCGTGCGCGAACACGGCTGGTCGGTCCGGCTCTGGGTGGACGATCTCGCGAGCTTTCGTCACTTGCGCCCCGACATCGATCCGTCGTTGGCCCGGCAACGGTGCGACGGCGTCGAGGTGCGCCGCTGGGATAGCGACTTCGGTCCGATCACCGACGGCAATGCACCAGGCGATATCGTCATCGAAGCGTTTGCCTGCCATATCCCCGACGTCTTTATCGAGGCGATGCACGCGCGGAAAAAAGCCGGAAGCGCGCCCATCTGGATCAATCTCGAATATTTGAGCGCAGAAGACTGGGTTGAGGGATGTCATCTGCAAAAATCGGTACACCCGCAACTGGGACTCGTCAAAACGTTCTTCTTCCCCGGCTTCACCAAGCGCACTGGCGGGCTTGCACGGGAGCGGGAACTGCTGTCGCAGCGAGACGCTTTCCTTTCTCGCCCCGATCTGCGCGACGCCTGGTGGCAACGCACGCTCGGCCTGCCGTCAGCGCCGAAGGACGCATGGGTCGTATCGCTGTTCACCTATGAAAATACCGCGCTCCCTGCATTGCTTGTGCAATGGGCTGCCAGCAAGACGCCGATCGTCTGCCTCGTTCCTCAGGGACGTATCGCACCATCGGTCGCGGCCTGGTTCGGCCGTGAAACGCTTGCGCCGCGCGAGTCAGCGACGCGAGGTGCACTGAGCGTGTATGGACTGCCGTTCGTCCCGCAATCCGAATTCGACGCGCTGCTGTGGGCGTGCGACCTCAATTTCGTGCGCGGCGAAGACTCGTTCGTGCGCGCCCAATGGGCGGCGAAACCGCTGGTCTGGCATATCTACCCGCAGGACGACGAGGCCCATCACATCAAACTCGACGCATTTCTCGAGCGCTATCTGGGCGATCCGCCCGCTGGCACGGCTGACGCCCGCCCCTTGGGGCACGACGCGCGCGAGGCGCTGCGCACCTTCTGGCATCTCTGGAACGGCTACGCCAGCACCCCGCCCGACTGGGCGGCGCTGGCTGCCGCGCTGCCCGAACTGAATCGACACGCCCGCGCGTGGGCGTGCGCACAGGCGAGTCTTCCGGATCTCGCGCGACAGTTGGCAAGCTTCGCAGAAAATCAGGTAAAATAGCTGGTTTTTCAACGCTTTGCTGCTGAACCTGCTGCGCCGGACCGTTCCGGGCGGGCGCGGGAATCAAGCGGCGAATGGGCGCACGGAAGCGCTCGACAAGCGGCAAATCGCTTATTTCGTCACAGGATCTCGTTTTTTTATGAAAACCGCTCAAGAACTCCGCGTCGGTAACGTCGTCATGATCGACGGTGAGCCCAATGTGGTGCTGAAGACCGAATACGTCAAGTCGGGCCGTAACTCCAGCGTCGTGAAGATGAAGTACAAGAAGCTGATGGGCGAAGGCCGTGGCGAATTCGCCTACAAGGCCGACGACAAGTTCGACGTCGTGGTGCTCGACAAGAAGGAAGTGACCTACTCGTACTTCGCCGACCCGATGTACGTGTTCATGGACACCGACTACAACCAGTACGAAGTCGAAGCCGAAAACATGGGCGACGCGATCAAGTATCTGGAAGACGGCATGCAATGCGAAGTCGTTTTCTACAACGAAAAGGCCATCTCGGTCGACCTGCCGACCTCGCTCGTGCGCGTTGTGGAATACACCGAGCCGGCCGTCAAGGGCGACACGTCGTCGGGCCGCGTTCTGAAGAACGCCAAGATCAACGATCTGCTGGAAATCCAGGTGCCGCTGTTCGTCAACACCGGCGACAAGATCGAAATCGATACGCGTACCGACGAGTACCGCAGCCGCGTCTGATCGACTGCGGCACCGACCGCGCCGTCTTCGGACGACGCGGTGCGATGCGGGGCCCGTCAGGCCACAAAAAGCGCTCTTCCCCTTTCGGGGCCGAGCGCTTTTTGTTTGGCTGAACGCTCAGCGCGTGACCTCAGCGCGTGACCTCAGCGTGTGACTTATCCGCCGAACGTCTGCGCGATCAAACGTCGCGCCGCCTGATACTCCGGCTGCGCGAGCATCTTTTCCCACCCGTGCGCCTTGCCGCGCCCCTTCAGATGCTTGATGCGACGCTGAGACGCGATATCGGGCACCGACTTCATCTCGTGCAGCAACCGGTCTGCCTTCTCCGGGCTGTTGCAGATGAGTACCATGTCGCAGCCGGCCGCCATCGCCGCATGCGCCGCCGTAACGACATCGCCTGCCGCACTCGCCCCCTGCATCGATAGATCGTCGCTGAAAATCACGCCATCGAAAGCGTACTTGCCGCGCAGAATCTCCTTGAGCCACTTGGCCGAGAATCCCGCCGGGTTCGGATCGACTTGCGGGTAGATCACGTGGGCCGGCATCACCGCCGCAAGCGACATGCCGAGCCAATCGTACGGCTGCGCATCGACACTGAGGATGTCGTCGAGCGAGCGCTCGTCGACCGGAATCTCGTGGTGCGAGTCGGCGGCCACAAATCCGTGCCCCGGGAAGTGCTTGCCGCAGTTCGCCATCCCCGCGAGGAGCAGACCGTGATTGAGGCTCTTGGCGAGCATGGTCACCACCCGTGGATCGGCGTCGAACGCACGATCGCCAATGACGGCGGACGCACCGTAGTCCAAGTCCAACACCGGCGTGAAGCTCAGGTCGATGTCGCACGCACGCAGCTCGGAGGCGAGCACGTAACCAACGGCCGTTGCTACGCGCGTCGCCTTGAACACGTCGTCGTGCCAGAGCTGCCCCAGCTTGCCCATGGCGGGCAGGTGCGTGAACCCGTCGGTGCGAAAGCGCTGCACGCGGCCGCCCTCATGATCGACAGCGATCAGGATGTCGTCGCGCACGTCGCGAATCTGCTTCGTGAGCGCACACAATTGCGCACGGTCATCAAAGTTGCGGGCGAAAAGGATGACCCCTCCGGTCAACGGATGGTCGATGCGGCGGATGTCGTCCTCGCTGAGGGTCAGCCCGACGACGTCCAGCATCACCGGGCCCGGCCTGCGCTTCGTCATTGCGTTTTCTCCGATGCAATATTGCCAATGTTGCCTAAATTACGCGATGCGATTGCGAACGCGACCGCATATTCTTTCTCGTCCGTGATCGAGATCTCGATCGACAATTGCCGCTCGGCCAGCCATTGCACCAACTCGCCCGACGCCACTACGACCGGCTTGCCGGACGACGCGTTGAGCGTTTGCACGGCGCGCCATGTCATCGGCCAGCGCATGCCCAGCCCGATCGCCTTCGACACGGCCTCCTTCGCGGCGAATCGGGTGCACAGATACGCAAGTCCTCGAACGGCGGATCGTCGCTGACGCATGTGGTAAACGTTGAGTTCCTCCGGTCCCAGAACACGCTCGGCGAAACGCCCGTTCGTGCGCGCCATCACACCTGCAACGCGGCTGATCTGGAGGATGTCCGTGCCCACGCCGTAGATCGCCGTGGCGCCGGGCTCGGGATTGACCGCATTCCCGCCTCGCGGCGGTTGGTCGGGGGACGAAGACGACGGCAACGTCGGATCGCTCATGGGCGGCGCCTGATGACGGGATACCGTGGAAGAGGTTGCGACTCAGCCGCGCGCCGCAATGCGACTGGCGACCATGATGGCTTTCATCTCGCGCACGGCATTCTCCCAACCGGCAAAGAGGGCGTGGGCCACAATGGCGTGTCCGATATTGAGCTCGGAGATCCCTTCGATGGCCGCAATCGCCTGCACATTCTCGTAATGCAGGCCGTGCCCTGCGTTCACCCGCAGCCCCAGCGACAGTCCGAGCGCGACGGCGCGCTCGATGCGTGCGTACTCAGCTTCGCGCGTTGCGTCGTCGTGGGCATCGGCATAGCGGCCCGTGTGCAGCTCGATCACCGGCGCGCCCATGCGTGCCGCGGCGCGGATCGGTGCTTCGTCCGGGTCGATGAACAGCGACACGCGGCAGCCGGCGTCGCCGAGCTGCTGCGTCGCGGCGGCGACAGCATCGTACAGACCGACAACATCCAGACCGCCTTCGGTCGTCAGTTCCTGACGACGCTCCGGCACCAGGCAAACGTCGTGCGGCTTCACGCTGCACGCAATCGCCAGCATCTCTTGCGTCACGGCGCATTCCAGGTTCATTCGCGTGAGCAGCTCGCCACGCAGTGCCCTCACATCGTTGTCGCGAATATGGCGGCGATCCTCACGCAGGTGCAGCGTAATCACATCTGCGCCCGCCTCTTCGGCCAGCAACGCCGCCTTGATCGGGTCGGGATAAGCGGTGCCGCGCGCGTTGCGCAACGTCGCGACGTGATCGATATTCACCCCCAGATCGATGGGGTTACCGTGAAAGAAGAGGCTCATAGTTTTTGCAGGTCGAGCAGGATCTGCCGCGTGTTGAGCGCAACGCCGCCCAAGTGGTGATTGAGAAGAAAGCGCATGAGCAGCTTGCTTTGCTGCACAGTCTGCACCCTGGAGTAGTCATCTTGCTCCATGTCGAGCAACGTCTGCCCACTGACGATCGGCCAGTCGGACGGCTCATCCCCTCCCGCAGGACGCACGCCCCGGTCAGGATGGAACACATAGCGGCGCTCGGGCGTCACTTTTCCACGCGTCTGCGTGCAGCGGTCGAACGCCACGGCGTAACCGGTCTCGCGCAGCAGCACGCGCTCGAACGCTCGCAGAATGATGCCCGCAGGCTCGCCGTGTGCGAGATGGTGCAGCGTGGTCAGATAGTGCTGGAACAGCTTGTCGTGGGGGTCGTCGCGCGCGCAGAACTTCACCAGCAATTCGTTGAGGTAGAAGCCCGAGAGCAGAGCGTCACCTTCGAGCGGACGCAGCCCCCCGACCCACTCCGCCTTGGTCAGCGTACGCAGTTCTCCCTTACCGAGCCACGCGAGCGAGAGCGGCTGAAAAGTCTGAAGCACGCCGCGCAGCGCCGAGTGCGGGCGTTTGGCCCCCTTCGCCACGAGCGCGATGCGTCCGTGGTCGCGCGTGAGGACGTCGATGATCAGGCTGGTTTCGCGATACGGATAGCTATGCAGCACGAAGCCCGGTTGCTCGGTCACTCGGCGCTGCTCGCGCTCGGCTGCGCGAGCGGGCGACGGTGTTCGCCGTGCCCGTTTCGTTTCGTGCTTGACGCTATCGGTGTTGGCCTCGGCTTGCCGAAATGCCTCCGACGCCTCATCGTCAACGCCGCGCGCACGGGGACTGCGCGTCTGACGCGCAGGCCGCGCACCGGCCGCACCTGTCGCACCTGTCGCACCGGCACGCGGAGGACGCGGGCGACGAGGCGTGTCGGCACCCGACGCGTGTCCGGACGCCAGCGTCACATCGCCGGGCGTCGCAATTTCGTCAGGTGCGGTGTCGAGTTCACTCGTAGCCATACGCCCGCAGGCCGGCCTCGTTATCGGCCCAGCCGCCCTTGACCTTGATCCAGACTTCCAGATACACCGGCCCATCGAAGAGCTTCGCCATATCGAGGCGCGCGTCGGTGGAAATCTGCTTGAGCTTCGCGCCCTTGTTGCCGATGATCATCGCCTTGTGGTTATCGCGATCGACCAGAATCGTCGCAAAGATCCGACGCAGATTCCCTTCCTGCTCGAACTTGTCGATGATGACCGTGCTCGTGTATGGCAGCTCGTCGCCGGTCCAGCGGAACACCTTTTCGCGCAGGATCTCGGCCGCCATGAATCGCTCGCTGCGGTCGGTAAGATCGTCTTCGCCATAGATCGGCTCGCCTTCGAGCAGATACGGGCGCAACACGCCGAGCAAACGCTTGATGTCATCGTGCCGCTTTGCCGAGAGCGGCACGATCTCGCGGAAATCGCGCACCTCGCCCATCTTCCCCAGGAACGGCAGAAATGCCGCCCTGTCGGTAATGCGATCGAGCTTGTTGATGATCAGCAGCACCGGCGTTGTCTCGGGCAGGAGCTCAAGCACCTTTTTGTCGTCGTCGCCGAAATTGCCCGCTTCGATGACGAAAAGCACGACGTCGACGCTGGAAAGCGTCGACGTCACCGCGCGGTTGAGCGAGCGGTTCAGCGCCGTCGCGTGCCGTGTCTGGAATCCCGGTGTGTCGACGAAGATGTATTGCGCATCGTCGGTGGTACAAATGCCGGTAATGCGATGCCGAGTCGTCTGCGCCTTGCGCGACGTAATGCTGATCTTCTGACCGACGAGGGCGTTGAGCAGCGTCGATTTACCGACGTTCGGACGCCCGACGATCGCCACGGTCCCGCAGCGAAAATCCGTCTTATCGTTCATGTTGGGTAACTCTCGTGAAAAGGGGGCCGCGCGTTGCGCCCGCCCCTTGAATGGGGCTCAGGCGGCTGCCGGGGGATGCTTGGCGGCGTCGGCCTTCTCGGCAGACTTCTCGGCGGTCTTCTCGGAAGATTTCTCCGCAGGGGCTGACGGCGTACGAGCCGCACCGTTGTTGCCGGACGCGGTCATGGCCGGCGCGCCAACTGAACCGCTGACCTCGCGGACGTCTTTCGACTCCTTGGCATCTTTCGCGTCTTTAGCGTCTTTAGCGTCTTTCGCATCTTTGGGCTCACGTGCCTCGCCCGGCGGCGCGACGCGCATTAGCCCAACCGTCTCGGCCATTTTCGCCTCGGACGCTGCCGCCTTCGCCGCACGCTTCTTCGCAGCCTTGGCACCCTTCTCCGCCTTCGGCTTGGCAAGCGCCGGCATCTTCTGCACTTCCTCAAGCGCCTTCTTGGCGGCCGCTTGCTCCGCCGCACGTCGGCTTGCGCCCGAGCCACCCGCCTTGATGTCGAGCTTCGGTACCGTGCATTCCACCTCGAACTGCTGATTGTGGGCTGCGCCGTGCGTGGCAATCACCGTGTACTGCGGCAATGCGATCTTGTGGCCCTGCAGATATTCCTGCAGCAGTGTCTTGGCGTCTTTGCCAAGCGTTTTCGGATCGACATGTTCGAGCACCGGCGTATACAGACGCTCGATCACGGCATACGCGGCTTCGAAACCGCCGTCCAGATACATCGCCCCGAACAGCGCCTCGAGCGTGTCGGCCAGAATCGACGGCCTGCGGAACCCCCCACTCTTGAGTTCGCCTTCCCCCAACCGCAGAAAATCGGAAACCCCCAGCGTCTGCGCAATTTCGTACAACGACTGCTGCTTGACGAGATTGGCGCGCACACGCGAGAGGTCGCCTTCGTCGAGCTTCCCGTAACGACGGAACAGGATCGCGGCAACCGAACAGTTGAGTATGGAATCGCCGAGAAACTCCAACCGCTCATTGTTGGCGGCACTATGGCTACGATGCGTCAGCGCTTGGCAAAGCAATTCCGCATCGTGGAAGCGGTACTGGAGACGTTCTTCCAGTTGATTCAGAGATTGAGGCATGGCGCAAGTATAGCGCGACGCTCCCGCCCCGGCGCGCGTCGTCGCCAAGAAACGACGCGCCTGACCGCCGTCCGGCGGGCTTTTCAGACTCGCAGGAGGGTGGTGGATCGGACATTTCCGAAGCAGAGACGGAGAGATCGCTTCGACGCTCCCGATCGGAGGCGTCATTTAATTCGAATTAAATAACAATAATGCGGAAATCGACGATTTATTGTCAATTTCCGCATTAATAAGATGCATCGTTCAGGGCCGCGACCCCGCTCGATCTTCGGGAAGCTTACTGGAAGCGGCCCAGGCGCTTGAGGTTCGAGAAGTTCATCCAGATGAAGAACGCTCGGCCCACGATGTTTTTCTCGGGCACAAAGCCCCAGTAGCGGCTATCCGCGCTGTTGTCGCGGTTATCGCCCATCATGAAGTAGTGGCCTGCCGGCACCTTGCAGATCACGCCCTGGCTGTTGTACTGGCAGTTCTGCTTGTTCGGGAAGTCGTCGGCACCCAAAATGTACGGCGGCACGTTCGGGTCGTTCAGAATGCGGTGCTTCACGCCGCCCACCGTCTCTTCGAACTGCTTGAAGTAGGCGATGTGCTCCTCGTCGAAGAAGTCGGGCATCGCGGTCTCCGGCACCAACTGACCGTTCACGGTGAGCCGCTTGTTCTCGTAGGCCACCACATCGCCGGGCACACCGATCACGCGCTTGATGTAGTCCATCGACTCGTCTTTCGGGTAACGGAACACCACCACGTCGCCGCGCTTCGGCTCACCCACATCGAGGACCTTCGTATTGATGACCGGCAGACGAATCCCGTAGTCGAACTTGTTCACGAGGATAAAGTCGCCCACGAGCAATGTCGGAATCATCGAGCCCGACGGAATCTTGAAGGGCTCAACCACGAACGAACGCAGCACGAACACCGCCAATATCACCGGGAAGAAGCTCGCCGAGTACTCCAGCCACCACGGCTGCCGCAACTTGTCGTCGCGCACTTTCGCCCGGGCACTCGCCAGCGCACCGCCTTCCTGCGCACCTGAGCCCTGAATACCGGAACCCTGCAACGCAACCTGCTGCTGATCGAACTGTGTCACTGCGTCCTGTGCTGCCCGGCGGCGCGCCGGCTGAAACACCAACTTGTCGGCCACCCAGGCCACCCCGGTCACCAGCACCAGGATAAAAAGAATCAAGGCGAAATTCATGCGGGACCTGTCGCTTCGTTATTTGTCTTCGACTTGCAAAATGGCGAGGAACGCTTCCTGAGGAATCTCAACACTCCCCACCTGCTTCATGCGCTTCTTACCTTCCTTCTGTTTCTCGAGCAGCTTCTTCTTACGCGTGATGTCGCCACCATAGCATTTCGCCAGCACGTTCTTGCGCAATGCCTTGATGTTCTCACGGGCAATGATGTTCGCGCCGATGGCCGCCTGAATCGCAACATCGTACATCTGACGCGGAATGATTTCGCGCATCTTCGATGCCACCTGCGCGCCTCGACGGCGGCTCTCCGAACGGTGCACGATGATCGACAGCGCATCGACCTTGTCGCCGTTGATGAGCATATCGACCTTGACCACGTCCGACGTGCGGTATTCCTTGAACTCGTAGTCCATCGATGCATAACCGCGCGACACCGACTTCAGCCGATCGAAGAAATCGAGCACGATCTCGGCCATCGGAATTTCGTAAATCAAGCGCACCTGACGACCGTGGTATTGCATGTCGATCTGCATGCCGCGCTTTTGTTGACAGAGCGTGACCACGGCGCCGACGTATTCCTGCGGCATATACAGGTTGACCGTGACAATCGGCTCACGAACTTCTTCGATGCGGCCCGGATCGGGCATCTTCGACGGGTTTTCCACCGAGATCAGCGTGCCGTCTCGCTCGACCACCTCATAGATCACGGTCGGCGCCGTGGTGATGAGGTCCATGTCGAACTCGCGCTCCAGGCGCTCCTGCACGATTTCCATGTGCAGCAAGCCCAGAAAGCCGCAGCGGAAACCGAAGCCCAGCGCCTGCGAGACTTCCGGTTCGTATTGCAGCGAGGCGTCGTTGAGCTTGAGCTTCTCGAGCGATTCGCGCAGCGCATCGTACTGGTTCGCCTCGACCGGGTAGAGGCCGGCGAACACCTGTGGCTTGACTTCCTTGAAGCCCGGTAGCGGCGCGGGGGCCGGCTTGGTCGTGGTCGTCAACGCGTGCGTGACCGTATCGCCCACCTTCGCGGCGCCCAGTTCCTTGATGCCAGAGATAATGAAGCCCACTTGACCGGCCGACAGCGACGGGCGTTGCTGCGATTTCGGCGTGAAGACCCCCACTTGCTCGACCGGATAAGTCGCACCCGTGGCCATCAACTGAATCTTGTCCTTCGGCTTGAGCGTGCCGTTGACAATCCGCACGAGCATGACCACGCCCACGTAGTTGTCGAACCACGAGTCGATGATCAACGCTTGCAGCAGCCCGTTGGCATCGCCCTTGGGCGGCGGTACCTTGGCGATGATTGCCTCGAGCACGTCCTCCACACCGACGCCGGTCTTGGCCGAGCACCGCACGGCATCCGTCGCCTCGATACCGATGACGTCCTCGATCTCCTGGATCGCGTTCTCCGGCTCGGCCGACGGCAGATCGATCTTGTTGAGCACCGGCACGACTTCCACGCCCAGTTCGATCGCCGTATAGCAGTTCGCCACGGTCTGGGCTTCCACGCCTTGCGACGCGTCGACCACCAGCAGTGCGCCCTCGCACGCGGACAGCGAACGGCTCACCTCGTATGAGAAGTCGACGTGTCCCGGCGTATCGATGAGGTTCAGGTTGTAGACCTTGCCGTCGCGCGCCTTGTATTGCAGCGCGGCCGTCTGTGCCTTGATGGTGATGCCCCGCTCACGCTCGAGATCCATCGAGTCGAGGACCCGGGATTCCATTTCACGATCGGACAGACCGCCGCTCAACTGGATGATGCGATCGGCCAGGGTTGATTTCCCGTGGTCGATGTGGGCGATGATCGAAAAATTGCGAATAAGGTCCATTAGGCGGGCTGTAGAAAAGTCGGTGCCATCGGATTCGGCTCGGCAGCGACTTTCGAGAGAATCGGCAAACATGACATTTTAGCCGAAAGCGCGCCGATTCCGTCCGGAATCGCGCGCATCGCGGCACTGGCTCTGTCGTGGCGGGAAGGTTCTGGCGTCGCTCAAGGAATGCGGCGGGGCATAAGGCGACCCGCAGCACCCCGAGGCAGCCCGAGTCAAGCCGATTGCAGCGCGGCAACGACTGCCGCCGCGTCGAAACGGTACCGGCACAACTCGTGATCGCCCAGCGCAAGCACCGGCACGATCTCGTCGTATTGCGCTTCGAGCGCGGGGTCGCTGTCGACGTCGACGACCGTCACCGAAAAATCCCACGTCGGGCGCATCGCTTCAAGCGCCGCAAGCATGTCATCGCATAGATGACACCACTTGCGGCCGTAAAGCGTCAGCGCCGGTGCGCTCATGAGCCGGCGACGTTACTTGCCGGGTGCGCGCGGGCGCAGCGGCACAAATTGCGTAGCGTCGCCCCGACGCACGAGAATCGGCACCAGACGCTTCGTATCGAGCCCCTTGACCACCTCCTCGAACTGCTTCGCGCTGACGATATCGGCGTCGCCCACCCGCAGGATGATGTCACCCTGCTGCAGACCTGCCCGGCCCGCCGGGCCTTCCGCCAGTTCGACCTGCACGCCGCCGCGCAGCTTCATATCCTTCTTCTGCGATTCGGTCAGGTCGGAGACCACCAGGCCGAGCGCGTTCGGGTGCGGCGTATCGGCGCTTCCGCTCTGTGCCTTGGATGCCTTCGGCGCGTCGGTATCGGCTTCCGCAACGGTCACGCGCAGGTCCTGATTCTTCCCCTTGCGCAGCACCTGCAGCGTCGCCGTCGACCCTGGCTTCGTCTCGCCGACCATACGCGGCAGGTCGGTCGCGTGATCGACGGTACGGCCTTCGAATTTCATGATGATGTCGCCCGGCTGCACGCCCGCCTTCTCGGCTGGGCTGCCCGGCTCGATGCTGCGCACGAGCGCGCCCTGCGCACGCGGCAGGCCAAGTGAGTCGGCGACGTCCTTGCTGACTTCGCTGATCGCCACCCCGATCCGGCCACGCACCACCTTGCCGCTCTTCTTGAGCTGATCGGCCACGCGCATGACTTCGTCGATCGGAATGGCAAACGAAATCCCCATGAAGCCGCCGGTCTGGCTGTAGATCATCGAGTTGATGCCGACTACCTCGCCGCGCATATTGATGAGCGGTCCGCCCGAATTGCCCGGGTTCACGGCAACGTCCGTCTGAATGAACGGCAAGTAATCGCCGGTATCGCGGCCTTTGGCCGACACGATGCCCGCCGTCACCGTGTTATCGAGGCCGAACGGCGAACCGATCGCCACCACCCATTCGCCGACACGCAGTTTGTTCGAGTCGCCCACGGGTACGGTGGGCAAGTCCTTGGCGTCGACTTTGACCACGGCGACGTCGGTACGCTTGTCTGCGCCGACGAGCTTCGCCTTGAACTCACGTTTGTCGTTAAGGGTAACGTAGATGCTGTCGGCCCCGTCAACGACGTGCGCATTGGTCAGAATGTAGCCGTCGGCCGAGACAATGAAGCCCGAGCCAACGCCACTGCTCTGCTCTTCATCCGGCTGGGGTTGGCCGCGCCGCGGGGCGCCCCCCTTAGGGTCGGGCTGCGGCAGCGGCACGCCGAAGAAACGGCGGAAAAGTTCGGCCATGTCGCCGTCCATACCGGGTGGCAGGCCACGCTGAGCGCGGCTGACGCGCTCCGTTGTCCGGATGTTCACGACGGCCGGCCCGACGCGATCGACAAGCTGGGTGAAATCGGGAAGATTGGTGACGAGCGGTGCGGGCGACGCCGTCGATCCGCTGCCCGACGTCGACGCCGAGGCCGGTGCGGCAAATGCGGCGGGAGCTCCCGCCAATTGAGCGGCAATGGCGCCGCCTACGATGACACGAAGCAGGAGAGTCTTCTTCATTGGAAGATCGTGATGCGAGAAAATCTCGGAATTCCTGAGGACAGCCCCGCACCCGACGCGGTTTCACGTCGACAGGCGCCTGGCTGCCCGGAGCGCGCCGTCACCGGTCGCGATCCACCCGACAGCCGGTCACTTCGCCGGCTGTTTGTACTCGACGCTGGAAGCAAACTGCTGCAACGTCGCCTGCGGCACTTCGCCAAGCAAGGTCAGCCAATAGTCACCGTGGCGCTTGATGAGGATATTCGTCGCCCCAGCGCTGCCGTGACCTTCCTTGCGGTCGCGTATGGCCGGCTCGATGAACACCGAAAGCCCCGCCATGCCGTCGGAATATACCACCTGCTGGACTTCCAGGGGTTTGCCGTCGGCCGTCGAGCGCATCGTGCGGCGGACTTCACGCACCGCCTTGAATCCCGGCACCTTCTTGTCGACATCGATGCGCCAACCTGCGTCGGACAGGTGCATCGGAACGATTTGCGGCTTGATGACGTGCCAACCGTGCGTTGCCTGGATAGCGTGCAAGATGCGCGCCTTCTCGCTCGGCACCCCGATCGAGATCTGCGAGAACGCCGCCTGCTCGAGCAGATGACCTTCGGCATCGATGGTTTGCGCACGCAGGAGTAGTCCGGTGTTGCGATCCGCCCAGAGCCGATAGCCGAAACGATATTCGTCCTTCGGGGTGAGCTCGATCACCATGCAGTCGAAGCCTGCCATCCGCTCGTTGGGCAGCAGTTTCGGCGCGTAGTAATCCAGCACATCGCGATTGGGCGTGGCGAGCAATGCAGGGAACGAATCCTTGCTCTCGCGCTTTTCCAGGAAGACGGTCTTGCGCTCGGGAATCAGCGTGTACACATCGTCATTCTTGCGAAGAATGCGCCGCTGACGCCCGTCCAGCGTCTCAAGCTCCTCGTACTCGTTACCCTTCTCGGCGAAGTGACTGATCTTCGACGAGCGCATGGTCGAACCACGCTGATAAACGAAGGTACCGATGTAGTTTTGCGTCTGTGCAGCGCGATGGATCTTGTTGAGCCATGCGCCGACCTCGCGCCGCTCGATCAATGGATCGGCAGACGGCGCGGAAGCCTGTGCCCACGCGTGCGATTGCAACGTGGTCGCCAACAGGAAAGCGAACAGGAAGAAGGTGCGCCCGATGGGCGCACGCGGCAAGGATTCGATACTCAGGCGCTGCATTTATTCGTCCGCTTGCGCCGAGGCTCGCATGTAAGGGGATACGCTCTGGCCGATCGGCGTCGGTGCATATTGCTGGTGCGCCGCCAGATACTGGTCGAGACGCGCATCGCGCAACACGATCAGATCGTTCGGTGCTCCAGCACTCGCACCGTTCGCCGCCACAGCGGCTTGCGGCTGCTGAGAAAGCGTGACACGCGTGAGGTTGGCGCCACCAGCGGCCGGCGCTGCGGCCTGGGCCAGTACTTGCGGTTGTGCGCCCCCCGCCGGATGATCCTGCAGACGCGGCACCACGACCCATGACAGCGCGGCAACCGCTGCGGCGGCGGCCGCCGTCGGCAGCACGCGGCGTACCCGCAGGAACGGATTGATGCGCGTGACTCGCGAGCCTGCGGACTTGACGCCCAGGGCAGCGCTTGCCTGAGCGTCTGCCAGTGCGGCCGGCGCGAGCAGGTGCGGCTCGGCATCGAGGCGCGCCGTGAAGGCCGCCATGAAGGCCGACGCCGAACGCGGCAGCGCCAGTTCATCGGATCGCAAAGCGTCTCCGATCAGATGGTAATCGTCCCACAGAGGCCGGCCAGAGGTGTCAGCCTCATCCAGCAGGGCCGCCAGCTCGTCCGAATCGAATTCCCCGTCCATCAACGCGGAAATCCGCTCGGCTTGCAGCCCCCGCTGCGTTTGCACCGTCGCTGATCCCATGATATCCCCCAACGAAATTAACTTCCCCGGCGGCGCGCTCACCAGCGCTTGCCGTCAGGCGTGTCCAGCAGTGGCCTGAGCCGGCTGGCAATCGCTTCACGCGCCCGGAAAATTCGCGAACGGACCGTTCCGATCGGGCACCCCATGGCTTCGGCGATCTCTTCGTAGCTCAACCCCTCGATTTCTCGCAGGGTAATGGCCGTTCGAAGCTCATCGGGCAAAGCCTCCATCGCTGAGTTGACCGTTTGAGCAATCTGCTTGCTCATCAGCATCGACTCAGGCGTGTTGATATCCCTTAGTTGATCGGCCTCGGCAAAAGTTTCCGCTTCTTCAGCGTTCGCTTCAGTCGAAGTCGGTGCACGGCGCCCCTGGGTAGCCAAGTGGTTCTTCGCCGTGTTGACAGCAATACGATACAGCCAGGTATAGAACGCCGACTCGCCGCGAAATTGCGGCAAGGCACGGTAGGCCTTGATAAAGGCCTCCTGCGTCACATCCTCAACCTCGGCGGAATCACGCACGAGCCGCGATACGAGGCGGATGATCTTGCGGTGATATTTCGCGACCAACAGCTCGAAGGCGGCTTTGTCGCCTTTCTGCACGCGCTCGACGAGCGCCTGGTCGATTTCTCGTTCACTCACCTGATATGGATCCGTATTTTCTCTGGCTGCCAGGCCCCGGTCGGGCCCGATGGCTCCGCGGCAGCGCATGCCGCCGCAGATGGAAGTGTCTGTGACGCCGCACGCCCGGGCACACCTACCGGAGCGTGGGTCAGCGGGTCGGGACGCCTGCGCGGCGTCCCGCGTTCTTAGACGCGCTGGAAGACCAGCGTGCCATTAGTCCCGCCGAATCCGAAAGAGTTCTTCAGTGCGACATCGATTTTCATGTCACGTGCCACGTTTGCGCAGTAATCCAGGTCGCAAGCGGGGTCCTGATTGAAAATGTTGATGGTCGGCGGCGACTTCTGATGATGCACGGCCAGCACCGTGAAGACCGACTCGAGGCCGCCGGCGCCACCCAACAAGTGACCGGTCATCGACTTGGTCGAGTTCACCACGACGCTCTTGGCCGCATCGCCCATCAGGCGCTTGACCGCGATCGTCTCGGCGATATCGCCCAACGGCGTCGACGTGCCGTGCGCGTTCACATAGTTCACGGCGTCGGCATTGAGACCGGCATCGCGCAGCGCGTTGGTCATGGCGCGCAGCGCGCCGTCGCCGTCTTCGCACGGTGCGGTCATGTGGTGCGCATCGGCGCTCATGCCGAAGCCCGTCAACTCGGCGTAAATCTTCGCGCCGCGGGCCTTGGCATGCTCATACTCCTCGACCATCATCACACCGGCACCCTCGCCCAGCACGAAGCCGTCGCGGTCCCTGTCCCACGGACGGCTCGCTGTCGCCGGATCGTCGTTGCGCGTGGAGAGCGCCGTCATCGCGGCAAAACCGCCAATGCCCAGCGGCGACACCGTCGATTCGGCGCCACCGGCCAGTACCGCGTCTGCGTCGCCGTACTGAATCATGCGCGCGGCCTGACCAATACAGTGCAAACCGGTCGTGCAGGCCGTGACGATCGCCAGGTTCGGGCCCTTCAGGCCATACTTGATCGACAAGTGGCCCGAGATCATGTTGATGATCGAGCCCGGCACGAAGAAAGGAGAGATCTTGCGCGGACCGCCATTGAGCAAATCGGTCTGCGTATCTTCGATCATCGGCAAACCGCCGATACCCGATCCGACCAGCACACCAATGCGCTCAGCATTTTCCGCAGTGACTTCCAGGCCACTGTCCACAAAGGCCTGAATGCCGGCAGCCAGGCCGAAATGGATGAACGTATCCATGCGGCGCGCTTCCTTGGCCGACAGATACTTCTCGGTCTCGAAGTTTTTGACTTCGCCTGCGAAGCGAACCTTATGCTCGCTTGCATCGAACTTCGTGATGTTGGCGATGCCCGAACGGCCTGCGACAAGATTCTCCCAACCCTCGGCAACATTGTTGCCGACCGGCGAGATCAAGCCCAGACCGGTAATGACGACGCGACGACGACTCACGATACTCCCCTTCTTCTGCTGGGTCATACAAAACAAAAGCCACAGAGGCGACAGGGTCCGCCCCTGTGCTCCCTGCGGCTGACAGGCATGCCCGGCGCCAGGAACCGGTCGGCACCCCGGCCGGCCAGGCGATCCGCCGGCCTCTTAGTCCTTGGAATGGCTTTGAACGTAATCGATGGCCTGCTGCACGGTCGTGATCTTCTCAGCGTCTTCGTCCGGAATTTCCGTTTCGAATTCTTCTTCCAGTGCCATCACCAGCTCAACCGTGTCGAGCGAGTCGGCGCCGAGATCGTTCACAAAGCTGGATTCGTTCTTGACGTCAGCTTCATTCACGCCAAGTTGTTCCGCGACGATCTTCTTGACGCGTTGCTCAAAGTTATCCATTCAAACCCTCCGGGGTAGTTAGTTCAGACAATTGCGCGCATTTTAACAGGTTTGCCAAGCAAAGTTAGCGTGCGCCAAATAATGTTCAACATCGCCTAAAATTGTGCAAATTCAGCACAATTTTCACGAACACCACTCAATTCATGTACATGCCGCCGTTCACGTGGAGCGTGGTGCCCGTGATGTAACCGGCCTGCGGGGAGGCAAGGAACGCCACCGCATTGGCAATGTCCTCCGGTGCGCCGAGGCGACCCAGCGGAATTCGCGCCTTGAGCGACGCTTGCTGTGCATCTCCCAGCGCCTTGGTCATATCGGTGTCGATGAAGCCTGGGGCGACGCAATTGACGGTGATGCCGCGGCTACCGATCTCCGCAGCCAGCGAACGGGTCAGCCCGGCAACGCCGGCCTTGGCGGCTGCGTAGTTGGCTTGCCCTGGGTTGCCCGCCGAGCCGACGACGGAAGTCACGCTGATGATTCGGCCGCTGCGCGCTTTCATCATCGGTTTGATGACCGCACGCGACAGGCGGAAGATGGCCTTGAGGTTCGTGTCGATCACGTCGTCCCACTCGTCGTCCTTCATCCGCATGGCAAGATTGTCGCGCGTGATGCCTGCGTTGTTGACGAGGATATCGAGCTTGCCATACTGCTTGAGGATGTCGTCGAGGGCTGCCGCAACGCCTTGTGCGTCGGTCACATTCAGGACGATACCCTTGCCGGCCAGGCCGGCCTCGGCGAAATAGGCGCCAATGCCTTGCGCACCGGCTTCGCTGGTGGCGGTGCCCACGACCGTCGCCCCTTGACGAGCGAGTTCGAGTGCGATGGCACGACCGATACCGCGCGAGGCGCCGGTCACCAGCGCCACGAGGTTGTCGAGTTGCTTGCTCATGAGAGAAATACCCTTGACTGTGACTTACGAGAGTTGCGCGCGCACGTCCGCGAGCGATGCCGGATCGGTCACCGCCAGCCCCGTGAGACTGCCGTCGATGCGCTTGGTCAGGCCGGTCAGCACCTTGCCCGGACCGCATTCGACGACTTGCGTCACGCCCTGTGCCGCAAGCCACTTCACCGACTCGACCCAGCGCACCGGCGCCGCTGCCTGACGTACCAATGCGTCCTTGATGCGAGCCACGTCGGTCTCGACGGCAACGTCGACGTTGTTGACGAGCGGAATCTGCGGTGCATTGAATGTGACGTTCGCCAGATAATCGCGCAGTCGATCCGACGCCGGCTTGAGCAGCGACGAGTGGAACGGCGCCGAAACCGGCAGCACCAGCGCACGCTTTGCCCCGGCGGCTTTCGCCAGTTCGCATGCCTTTTCCACGCCAGCCTTGGCACCGGCGATCACGACTTGTGCAGGCGCATTGAAGTTGACGGCCTCCACAACCCCCTCCGCCGACGCTTGCGCACACACATTGCGCACAACGTCGTCGTCCAACCCCAAAATGGCGGCCATGCCGCCTTGCCCGACCGGCACGGCGTCCTGCATGGCTTGCGCGCGAAAACGCACGAGCGGCACGGCATCCTTGAACGCGATCACGCCGGCGGCGACAAGCGCCGTGTATTCACCGAGGCTGTGACCCGCGACGAAAGCCGGTTTGGCACCGCCCTCGGCCAGCCATGCGCGGTACATCGCGTAAGCGGCAGTGAGCATGACCGGCTGGGTGTTGGTCGTGAGGTTGAGCTCTTCGGCCGGCCCAGCGGCGATCAGCTTGGCCATATCTTGCCCGAGGGCGTCCGAAGCCTCGGCGAGGGTCTCGCGCACAGCCGCATTGTCTGCGAACACGTCGAGCATGCCCACCGATTGGGATCCTTGTCCCGGGAAAACGAAAGCGAATGTCATAGCGCCTGGTTTTGCAGTCAAATTCAGAAACATTGCGGCGCATCGTCGCGCGCCGGCAAGACACACGCGGGAGCGTGACCACGCGCGGCGCCCCGAAGGCACGCCGTCAGGTACGCGCGGCGCCCCAGCGCCGGGGCGCTTACATGCGGAACAGCACCGCGCCCCAGGTAAAGCCTCCCCCCACACCTTCGATCATCACGTTCTGCCCCGGCTTGATACGTCCGTCGCGAACGGCAACGTCGAGCGCGAGCGGAATCGATGCGGCAGACGTATTGCCATGCTGATCGACGGTCACGATCATCTTTTCTTCCGGGAGCCCCAACTTGCGGGCCGTGCTCGACATGATGCGCAGATTGGCCTGATGCGGAATCAGCCAGTCGATCGCCGACGGCGCCAGCCCGGCCTTGTCGAGCGCCTCGTGGGCGACCTTTTCCAGCACCTTCACCGCGAGCTTGAACACGGCCTGGCCATCCATATAGAGGAACGCCTCGCCCTGCACCGCACCGCCGCTCACATGACCCGGCACGCACAGGATGTTCGCGTGGCTGCCGTCCGCATGCAGCGCGCTCGACAGAATGCCGGGCTCGCTCGAGGCCTGCAACACCACGGCACCCGCGCCGTCGCCAAACAGCACGCACGTCGTGCGGTCGGTGAAATCGAGAATACGCGAGAATGTCTCGGCACCGATCACAAGAACGTTGCGATACGCGCCGGAGCGAATGAAGTGATCTGCCGTCGCCATTGCGTAGGCAAAGCCCGAGCAGACCGCCTGAATGTCGAAGGCTGCGCAGCCGTTATCGATGCCGAGCTTGTTCTGCACGAGGCAAGCCGTACTCGGAAACACGAAATCCGGTGTCGACGTGGCCACCAGAATCAGATCGAGCTGATCGGCGCTCAAACCGGCCATATCGAGCGCGCGCCGCGCCGCCTCCACGGCCATGTCGCTGCTCGTCTGCTCGGGGGCGGCGAAATGGCGGGCCTTGATACCGGTACGCGCGACGATCCACTCGTCGCTTGTCTCGATGCCACGGATGGCCAACTCGTCGGCCAACTGCTGATTGGTCACGCGTCGCGCCGGCAGGTAGCTGCCGGTACCGACGACGCGGGAATAAATCGCGGACTGGGTCATCTTATGATCGGTTAGAGCGCCGGAGCGAGGCCCCCGGCGTCAAAGCGCTGGAATGGCGCTCACCGGCTTGTTGTCCTGGAGCTGGGTCTGATTCTCTTGCATGGCGTGCGACAAACGGTCGAGCACACCGTTGCGAACTGCATCATAGCCGCGTTTGATAGCCCATTCAAACGAATAGGCGTCGGCTGAACCGTGACTCTTGATAACGAGTGCACGCAAGCCGAGCAACGCAGCGCCGTTGTAACGGCGATGATCGACGCGGTTTTTGAAGCGGGTGAGAATCGGTAGCGCAACGACAGCGATCACCTTCGTCCACCACGTGCGGGTGAATTCCTCGCGGATCATGTCGCCGAGCATTTGCGCCAGGCCTTCGGAAGTCTTGAGCGCCACGTTGCCGACAAATCCGTCGCACACGACGATATCGGTCGTCCCACGGTAGATGTCGTTGCCCTCTACGTTGCCGTAGAAATTCAGCGTGGAGCCACGCAGCAACTCGCCTGCCTGCCGGATGACGTCGTTGCCCTTGATGACTTCTTCGCCAATGTTGAGCAGGCCGATCGACGGACGGTCCTTACCATCGACCGCCGCAACGAGTGCGTGCCCCATTTCGGCGAATTGCAGCAAGTGCGTTGGTTCGCAGTCCACGTTCGCGCCCAAATCGAGCATCGTGGTGTAGCCGCCCTTCTGATTCGGCAGCACCGTGGCAATCGCCGGACGCTCGATGCCGGGCAGCGTCTTCAACACATAGCGCGAGACGGCCATCAGCGCGCCGGTATTGCCGGCGGACACGCACGCCTGCGCACGCCCCTCCTTAACCAGGTTGAGGGCCACACGCATCGACGAGTCTTTCTTCCTGCGCAGGGCGGTCTCGACGGAATCGTCCATCGCAACGACTTCGGTCGCATTGACCACGGACAGGCGTGGGTGGTCCTTCACACGCAACTTCGCGAGCTGCGCGTTGATGACCTCCTGCTGTCCGACCAGCACAAGTTCGACATCGTCGGTAGATTGCACGAAGCGAACCGCGGCGGGCACCGTCACCGATGGGCCGTGATCTCCGCCCATACAATCGATCGTCAGGGTGACTGTCATGTCGACGTGATTGGCTTGCGGTACAGGTAACAAAAAAAGCGGCAGGATGAGTGCCGCTTTTGCCACATCGGACGATCAAACTGCGCCATGATGGGCGCGAATCGTCTGGAGGGCCGAATTAGTCGTTCTTGGTCTTGATGACCTTGCGACCACGGTAGAAACCATTCGGCGAGATGTGGTGACGCAGGTGCGTCTCACCCGACGTCGGCTCGACGGCGGTCGACGGTGCGCTCAGGAAATCGTGCGAACGATGCATGCCGCGCTTCGACGGCGACTTCTTGTTCTGTTGAACGGCCATGATAACTCCTCAAAATATCGCGAAATTTTAACACAGTTCGAGCGCCGCCCTACGGTGTCGGCCTGTCGGCCCGCCCTGTGCGACTAACGCAAACCTGTACTTTGATGCGCCGCAAGTCCGGCGGCACTTTACTTTCCGTCTTTATCCGGCGAGCGCTTGAGCGCTGCCAGCGCCGCGAACGGAGACGGCTTATCCTCTTCTTCGGGCACCGGGGCAGGTTCTGCCAACCCGTCGCCGCCCGTGGCCAAGCTATCGTGCACACTCGGACAAACCTCATGTTTGGGCACAATCGGCAAAGCCAACAGCAATTCTTCCTCGATCAGCTCGCGCAAATCGAAATGTTTGGAGCCGACCAGCGCCTCGAGTTCGTCGTCGTCGAGCGGGCGGGCTTCCGCCGCCGCCTCGTCGCGCACGACTTCGAAGGTCGTCTCCGAGTCGAGCGGCGCCAGGTAAGGCGTGAGACAGCGCTGACATTCGAGCCACATCGGACCTTCGACCGATAACGTCAGCAACTGCGCCACCACGGGCTTGCCATCGGCGCGCAGCACCTGCTTCTCGACGCCTTCGGCACGCCAGTGGAACACGCTTTGTTCGCGCGCCGACGCCGAGACTTCCACAGGCACTTCGGTTACCATGCGCGGCAATGCGGCAAGTTGCACGTCACCTTCCACCACTCGGCCGGTACGCGCGAATTCGAACAGATCGACAACGTATTCGCTCATCACGCTCATCCTTGCCTTGGCGCATCCCAGCGCATTATCAACGCCCCTGCCACGCGCAGCGCCTTGATCCGACGCCGTTTCCCGGCGTTTGAACCCGCGTCGCGCAGACTGGCGGGACCGAGCGCCAGATTGCAAAAGCCGTGAATTTTAATTAGTTTTTCGTTTCTCGTCAAACACTTAAACCCGATGACCGCACACTCCCCGCCGCCGCTGATCCTGGCCTCCGGATCGCGCTATCGCCGTGACCTGCTCGAGCGCCTGCGCCTGCCGTTCACGGTCGACATCCCGGACGTCGACGAGACGCCCGCCCCCGGTGAAACGCCGCACGACACCTCGCTGCGCCTGGCTTGCCAGAAGGCACAGGCGGTCGCCGCCCGTCAACCGGGCGCCATCGTCATCGGCGCCGATCAAGTGGCGACCTTCGAAGGCCGCCAAATCGGCAAACCCGGGAATTTCGAGAACGCCATGACGCAGTTGCGCGATATGCGCGGCAAGGTCGTCGAGTTTCACTCCGCACTGTGCGTTCACGACGCCCGCAATGGCCAGAGCCAAGCCAGAGACGTTGTCACGCGAGTGAAGTTCCGCGATCTGCCCGATGCCGTGCTTGCCGCCTATCTTCGCGCCGAAATGCCCTACGACTGCGCCGGCAGCGCCAAATCCGAAGGGCTCGGCATCATGCTGCTCGAAACCATCGAGAACGACGATCCGACCGCGCTCATCGGCCTGCCGCTGATCGCGCTCACGACGATGCTGATCGCAGCGGGCATCGCCCTGCCGGGCCCTGGCGCAGCGAGGGCCGCAGCATGAGCGGCACACTCTATCTGATCCCCAATACGCTTGGCGCAAACACCCGCGGCGGTCTGCCAGCGGTGCTGCCCGAAGACGTGCGCACCGTGACAGCCGGTCTGACGTATTTCGTCGGAGAACAAGCCAAGAGCACTCGGGCATTTCTGAAACTGGTCGGTGTGAGTGCGCCGATTCAGGAAATCGATATCCGCGAGTTGAACGTCAACACGCCGGAAACGGCCATCGATGCGCTCCTCGCCCCGATTCTTGCGGGCGCAGATGGCGGCCTCGTATCGGAGGCGGGCTGCCCGGCCGTGGCGGACCCAGGCGCCCTGTTGGTGCGCCGCGCCCATGAAAAAGGCGTACGCGTAGTGCCGTTCGTCGGCCCGAGTTCGATTCTTCTCGCCCTGATGGCCAGCGGCCTGAACGGGCAGAGCTTCGCCTTCCAGGGTTACCTGCCGACGGACGCAGCGGAGCGCGCCAAGCGGCTGCGAGAGCTCGAACAGCGCTCTCGCAAGGAGAAGCAAACGCAAATCTTCATCGAAACGCCCTATCGCAACAAGGCCATGCTCGACGCATTACTGCAGAACTGCGACGCCGCCACACTGCTTTGCGTGGCCGTCGACGTCACGCAAGCGGACGAGCAAATCGTCACCCACCCCATCAAGGGATGGCCGCAGGCGCGCATCGAGTTGCACAAGCGGCCCGCAATTTTCCTGTTTTTGGGCCAGTAAGCCCCCCAATACACCGCCTCTACACACCACCTCTACACACCGCCTCGACGCACCGCCTCGACACAAGCAACGAAAACGCCACGGAATCACGCACTTCCGTGGCGTTTCGTTGTCCCGCGGCGTGCCCGGATTACTTCAGCGACAGCATGGAGCCCATCATCATCGTCTTCATCGCCGCCGTGCCGACGGCCGCGCCGAAACGCCGCGCCACGCGCTCGGGCAGGTTTTCCTTCACCGTGTAGTCGACGAGGTCCGGCGCCTTGAGTACGTCGCGCGCGACCGAGTCGACCGTCCCGAGGCCGTCCGCCAATCCCAGCTCAATCGAACGCTGACCGGTCCAGAACAGGCCGCTGAACAGGTCCGGGTCATCTTTCAAGCGATTGCCCCGCCCCTTTTTGACGGCGCCGATGAACTGTTGATGCACCTGTTCGAGCATATCGAGGGCATACGCCTTCTGCTGATCGGTCTGCGGTGAGAACGGGTCCAGGAATCCTTTATTTCGGCCAGCCGTCAGCAGCCGCCGCTCGATACCGAGCTTGTCCATCAGGCCGGTGAAGCCGAAGCCGTCCATCAATACGCCGATCGAGCCGACGATGCTCGCCTTGTCGACGTAGATCTTGTCGGCCGCCGCTGCGACGTAATACCCCCCCGACGCGCAAATTTCCTCGACCACGACATACAGCGGCTTCTTCGGGTACTTGGCCCGCAAACGCGTGATGTCGTCGTAGATCATGCCGGCCTGCACCGGACTGCCGCCCGGACTGTTGATGCGCAGAATCACGCCCGCAGCGGACGAGTCTGCGAATGCCGACTCGAGCGCAGCATTGATCTTCCGAGCACTGGCCTGACTGTCGGGCGAGATCTCGCCGCTCAACGTGACCAGCGCGGTGTGCTTGCCGGTGCCGGCCCCGACCGATGTCGTGCCGCCATCAAGATCGGCGATCGACCAGACGAACAGCGCAACGATCGCCAGCGCCAGCAGTCGGAAAAATATCTTCCAGCGGCGCGCAGTGCGTTGCTCACGAATGCCGGCCATCAGCACCTTTTCCAGCATTTCGCGCTCCCAGGGCTTCACCGCACCGGGATCGCGGCCCGCGCCACCTCCCTCCGCCGAGGATGAACGCCCACCGGGCGATGGGAAACCGGGTTCAGTGCGAGGCGAATCGGGCGGCAGGGAATCGGCCATACGTTATCCAGAGAACTTTGGGAAAAAGGGCGAAAGATGTCATCGCGATTGGGGATCGGCGCACTGTCGGAGCGCCGCAGTTGCGGGCGCCTCGATATACGCATCGGGCCACCAGACGACGGTCGTACGAGCGTCGTCGCACCCCTTCGGGTTGACCGGCTGCTCCTCGACGCGTACGGCCTGCAAGGCACCACCGCGGCAGGGCCCACCGACGCAGCGCCCGGTGTCGGGCTCATAGGTCGCGCCGTGCGTTGCGCACATCAAGTATAAGCCGGACGTCTCGAAGAACTGACCTTCCGACCAGTCGAGCTCCATCGGCACGTGCGCACATTGATTGAGATAAGCGTAGACATGCCCGCCGTAGCGAATCACGAACGCCGGGGTGCGGCGCCCCCCTACGAGCACCTCGAAACGAACGCCGCGCCCACCGTCCTCGAGCGCATCGCCCGAACAGATCGGCAGCGGCACGGCGGACTCGCTCACACGCGCTCCAGCAGCCAATCGCGCAACTCGGCCACGCTTCCCGCGCAGTAGGCAGGGTCCAGCGCCACCAGTTGTTCGCGCGGGTGTGCGCCGCCGTAAGCGACGGCCACGCCGGCGGTACCGGCGCTGCGCGCCATTTGCAAGTCGTGCGTGGTGTCGCCGATCATGACCGTACGGCGCAACGACTGGCCGAGTTCGCGCGTCAACTCCTGCAGCATCGCAGGATGTGGCTTCGAGAATGTCTCATCGGCGCAACGGGTCGCGTCGAACATTCGCATCAAACCAGCCGCTTCGAGTGCGCGATTCAGGCCGACACGCGACTTGCCCGTCGCCACGGCGAGAAAACGCCCGCGCGCGCGCAATTCCTCCAACAGCTCACGGACCCCGGCAAACAACACCGTGTCCTTGTCGCCGATCAAATAGTGAAACCGATAGCGCTCCGACAAACGCGGATAGTGCGCAGGATCGAGGGACGGCACGGCCATTTGAAGGGCATCGCGCAGTCCGAGACCGATAACGTGACTCGCCATTTCATCGGGTGGCACGGGCAACCCAAGGTCGCGGCACGCTGCCTGTATACAACGGGTAATGGTGGGCGTCGAGTCCATCAACGTCCCGTCCCAGTCGAAGACGACCAGGTCGAACTCAGGGCTTTGCATCGGCGGAAACGCCTCGAAGTTGATTCAGGAATTGCTCACATTCTGGCGGCAACGCTGCTTGCAACGCAATCGGCGTATCCAAGACCGGGTGGGTGAACTTCAGTCTCCATGCGTGGAGGAACATCCGTTTGATACCCGGACGGCTACCAGGACGGGCAAGCGACTTATTCAGCGTGAAATCGCCATATTTATCGTCGCCGACGATGGGGGTGCCGCAGTGCGCCAGATGAACGCGGATTTGATGGGTTCGCCCCGTTTTCAGTTCCGCTTCGAGCAACGTATAGGGCGGCAACGATTCCACCATACGAAATACGGTGTGCGATGCCTGACCGTCCTCTTGTACACGCACGCGACGCTCCCCTTCCGCGGTAACGTACTTATATAGCGGCGCCTTGACCGCACGCTGTCGATCGTGCCACTCGCCGGTCACGCAGGCCAGATAGCGCTTGTCCATCCGGTTGTTGCGAATCTGCTCGTGCATGCCGATGAGCGCCGCGCGTTTTTTCGCGAGCAGCAAAATGCCCGACGTCTCGCGGTCCAGGCGATGTACCAGCTCCAGAAACTTCAACTGCGGCATGGCGCGACGCAACTGCTCGATGACACCGAACGAGACCCCACTGCCGCCGTGCACGGCGACCCCGGCCGGCTTATCGATCGCCATCAGGTAATCGTCCTCGAACAGCACCGGGAATGTCGCGGCGGGTACGTGAGCCGGTGCGCCAGCAGCGGGTGCGGCCACGCGAACCGGCGGAATTCGAACAATATCACCAAGAACGAGTCGATAGGCAGCGTCTATTCTGCCTTTGTTTACGCGGACTTCACCGCTACGCAGAATGCGGTAAATGTGACTTTTTGGGACGCCTTTGCACTCGCGCAAGAGGAAATTGTCGATACGCTGGCCGGCCGAACCGTCGTCAACCTCGACGAGACGGACCTGCGGTGTGGATGCCGTCGAAACCATTTTCGGCCGACTTTTGCCTAACTCATTCATTATGAATATAATTTGACCAACAGAGATGGCGGTAGCGGGAATCATGCCAAATCCCCACCTCTGTCGGTGCTTACCCCAAAACGGTATTTTACTTGCACCCCGGACAGGCTGCTCGTCCGGTGACCCTGGAGCAGCAAGCGCACGCACATCACGCAGCGTCGGCAGGAAGTGGGCCCATAGGCCGCTTCGGTCGCAGCGCGCGGGATGCGGATAGAGTTGGTGGTTATAGAATTTTTTGGCGATCAGCCCGGGTTCCATTGCCTGAGCTGATCGCTTTGTGAATATCGTTCGCGCACAAAGTCGTAGTGAGGCGCCGTCACAAGAAGAATAAGTGTCGGCAGGCGCCCCGAGAAAATGCTGATGAACTTTCTCGTCCAGTTTCTCTTGGTATGGACTGGCAAGCCCGAAGTGATTCTCGCCGGGCCGGAATTTTCCGGTGCCTCGGCGAGTCCGGGTGAGCGCGATAACGTATTTGCAGGCGCCTTTGCGTCCGTGGGCCTCATCGCCCGGACCCCCCGGCAATTCTTCCACTCCCGGCTCGAACCTCGCGTGTTGGATAACTCGAGTGATACGTGCCCGACGCACTGCGCATTGGCAACTGCGGCGGGTGGGAGTCGTTTTCATGAAACGCATGTTGTTCAACGCCACGCAGCAGGAAGAACTGCGCGTGGCAATCGTCGATGGGCAGAAACTCATCGACATCGATATCGAGACGGCCGGCCGCGAACAGCGTAAAGGCAATATCTACAAGGGTATTATTACCCGTATCGAACCCTCTCTCGAAGCCTGCTTCGTCAACTACGGCGAAGGCCGCCATGGCTTCCTGCCGTTCAAGGAAGTCGCCCGCGCGTACTTCCGCGACGGCGCCGATGTCCGCAACGCGCGCATCCAGGACGCCCTCTCGGAAGGTCAGGAACTCATCGTTCAGGTCGAAAAGGAAGAGCGCGGCAACAAGGGCGCAGCCCTCACCACGTTCATTTCGCTGGCCGGCCGTTACCTCGTGCTGATGCCGAACAACCCGCGTGGCGGTGGCGTGTCGCGCCGCATCGAGGGCGAAGACCGTCAGGAACTGCGCGAGACGATGGGTCAGCTCGAACTGCCGGAAGGCATGAGCATCATCGCCCGCACCGCAGGCATCGGCCGCTCGGCCGAAGAGCTGCAATGGGACCTGAACTACCTGCTGCAACTCTGGCACGCCGTCGAAAGCGCCGCCGCCAACATCGAACTGCCCCGCGACTCGGCGCTGATCTATCTCGAGTCGAGCCTCGTCATTCGCGCCATCCGCGACTATTTCCAGCCCGATATCGGTGAAATTCTCATCGATACGGAAGAAATTTCCGAGCAGGCACGTAATTTCATGCAGGTGGTCATGCCCGATCACCTCAATCGCGTGAAGCAATATCGCGACGACGTGCCGCTGTTCTCGCGTTTCCAGATCGAACATCAGATCGAAACGGCGTATTCGCGTCAGGTGCCGCTGCCCTCGGGCGGCGCGATCGTGATCGATCACACCGAAGCGCTGGTGTCGATCGACGTCAACTCGGCGCGCTCCACCAAGGGTGCGGACATCGAGGAGACCGCCCTTCGCACCAACCTGGAAGCCGCCGACGAAGTCGCGCGCCAGTTGCGTCTGCGTGACCTGGGTGGCCTGATCGTGATCGACTTCATCGACATGGAGTCGGCCAAGAGCCAGCGCGAAGTCGAACAACGGGTGAAGGACGCGCTCAAGCACGACCGCGCCCGTGTCCAGATGGGCAAGATCTCGCGTTTCGGCCTGATGGAGCTGTCGCGTCAGCGCCTGCGTCCGTCGTTGTCGGAAGGCACGCACGTGACCTGCCCGCGCTGCAACGGCACCGGCCACATCCGCGACGCCGAATCGTCGGCCCTGCAAGTCCTGCGCATCATCCAGGAAGAGGCGATGAAGGAGCATACGGCCGCCATTCACTGCCAGGTGCCGGTGGAAGTCTCTGCGTTCCTGCTCAACGAAAAGCGTCAGGAAATCAACAAGATCGAGGCTCGCTTCAAGGTTGGCGTACTGCTGATCCCGAACAAGCACCTCGAAACGCCGCATTACAAGCTCGAGCGCCTGCGCTTCGACGATCCGCGCCTGGATACGCCGAGGGCCAGCTACGCCCTGGCCGAAGAGGCCGCACGTGCGCTGGAAGACGACCCGGCCGCGTACAGCAAGAAGAAGGAAGACGTACGTCCGCGCCAAGAGGCGGCCGTCAAGGGCATTACGCCGGAGCAACCGGCACCGGCTGCGCAACCGCGTCCGGAACCTGTCGTTGCCACGGCCCCGGTCGCCGCAGCACCTGCGCGCAGCGGCGGCTTCATCGGTTTCGTGAAGCGCCTGCTGGGTCTCGAACCCGCCGCACCGGCGCCGGTCAAGGTCGAAGAACCGGCCAAGCCGGTCGCGCGCCCGCCGCGTGAGCGCCACGAACGTCCGCATCAGCAGAACCGCAGCCGCCGTGGCAATGCCCGCGACGAGAACAAGGCGGGTAAGGACACTGCCGCTCAGCCGGCGCGTGAAGGACGTGAAGGACGTGAAGGACGCGAAGGGCGTGAAGGGCGCGAAGGACGCGCCCCCCGTCCGGAACGTGCGGAACGAGGCGATCGCAATGAGCGCAATGAGCGTGGCGACCGTACAGAGCGTCAGGAGGGTCGTGACAAACGTGATCGCGACGCCTCCCAGCGTCAGCCGGCACAGGAAGACGTGCGTGCCGAGGAAGGTCGCGAGCCGCGCGAAGGCCGCGAACGCGGTCATCGTCGCGACCGCAATGAGCGTCGTGAGCGTCGTCAGACCGAAGGGGCCGAAGGCCAGCAAGTGCAAGTGGCACCGCAACGCGCTCCGCAAGTCGCCACACCGCTCGTTACCGAACCTGAGGATCTCGAGCAGGATCGTCTGACGGCACAAGTCGACGGCGCGCCGGTCAACGCGGGCGAGGACGGCGAGCAAAGCGGTGAAGAACGCCGCCGCAGCCGTCGCCGCGGTCGCCGCGGTGGCCGTCGCGAGCGCGAAGCCGGTGAACAGCAACTGCACGTCGACGGCGATCTCGCCGAAGGCGTAACCTTGGCTGAAGGCGACACCACGCACACCTCGGCATCGGCGGACGACGCCGTCGAGAACGACGTCACCAATGCGCCGGTTCGCGCGGTAGCACCGGAAGTCCCGGTCACCGTCGCCGCCACGGATGCCCCGGCCCCGGCCGTGTCAGTCGAGCCGGCTCCGGCTCACGCAGGGCAAGTGGAAACCTCGGCCAGCACAGCGCCGATCGCACACGTGAGCGAAGCAGCGCCGGTCGCCACGCCGGAAATGCCGTCGCACGCGATTGCCGAGCCGGTTGCCCAGGTGACCCCGGTCGTTCCGGTGACTCCGGTCGTTGTCGCGCCTTTGCCTGTGGCAGACGTTGCCGCCGCGCCGGTGATGCCGCCGGTCAGCGCGCCGTTGCCTGCCGCCACGCCGATCCCGGCACAACCCACGGTTCCCGCCGAGGCCCTTGCCGAGATCTCAGCCACAGCAGCCAGCGCCAGCGCCCCGGCAGATGTCAACCCCGCGCCGACGGCGCCTGTCGTTCCGACGCCCTCGACCGAGCGGGTCGAAACGGTCGCCAAGCCGATGCAAATGCCGGAGCCAGCACCGGCACCGGCGGTTACGTCGGAAGCCGCGCCGATCGCACCGGTAGCGGTCGCCACGGCGACGGAAGTCGTGACGCAGCAGCGTGCGCCGGCAACCGTTGCTGCGGCACCGGACAACAGCGCGCTGGAATCGACGCTGGCAAGCGCGGGTCTGGTCTGGGTCCATACGGACGCGGACAAGCACCGCACCGCCAAGGAGGCCGCCGCGCAGGCCGCACCGGCGCCGCATGTGCCGCGCGAGCGCCGTCCGGCAGCGCCGGTCAGCAGTGGTCCGATGGAGCAAGTGGAAACGCGTGGCTCGTCGAATCACGTCGCATAACCGATGTCGCCCGCGACGCTCGGGCGGATCCCAGCCTGGCTGGCGATCCATCCGATTGACGTAAAGTGATGCAAAAAAGGAGGCTCCGGCCTCCTTTTTTGCTGTTGGAGACAGCCGTTCCCCCTCGCGTTGTCCCGACTTGCGGCCGTTCATGCCAGTCCGTATCTTCTGACGTCGTCAGGGCCTGACGTCTCGCAACGAATGCGTTGGTACCGAAATCCGATGCCTGTTTCGCCGGCTTCGGCGTCCAACCGCCCAATTCGTTAGAATGGAGACGCAAGCTAAGGCCCCACCATGACCGAAACGATCATCCGACTCACCGATCTGCGCGGCGACGCACGTTATGCGACGCATTCCCCGCAGATTCCCGCACAAGTGCGCCCCCCCACCGGACATCTCGACGATGTGCTGGGGCGGCCGTTGCACGACCTGCGGATCTCGGTGACGGATCGCTGCAACTTCCGCTGCGTCTATTGCATGCCGAAGGATGTGTTCGACAAGGACTACACCTTCCTGCCGCAAACTTCCCTGCTGACTTTCGAAGAAATCGAGCGGGCTGCCCGCCTCTTCGTCGAGCATGGCGTAGAGAAGCTGCGTCTGACGGGCGGCGAGCCGCTGCTGCGCAAGCACATCGAGCGACTGATCGAGATGCTCGCCCGTCTGCATACACCATCGGGCAAACCGCTCGACATCACGCTGACGACCAACGGATCGTTGCTGGCGCGCCGGGCGCAATCGCTCAAGGACGCGGGCCTCACGCGCGTGACGGTCAGCCTGGACAGCCTCGACGATGCGATCTTTCGGCAAATGAACGACGTCGATTTCCCGGTCGCCAACGTACTCGAGGGGATTGCGCAGGCACAACTCGTCGGCCTGGGCCCGGTGAAGGTCAACATGGTTGTCAAACGCGGCACCAACGATGGCGACATCGTGCCGATGGCGCGGCATTTCCACGGTAGCGGCGTGGTGCTGCGGTTCATCGAGTACATGGACGTCGGCACGTCGAATGGCTGGCGTATGGACGAAGTCCTGCCATCGGCCGATGTCATCGCCCGTTTGAATGAGGCCCTTCCGGTCGAGCCGCTCGAACCGAACTATCCCGGCGAGACGGCGCAGCGCTGGCGGTATCGCGACGGCGGCGGTGAAGTCGGCGTCATTTCGTCGGTCACGCGCGCTTTTTGCGGCACCTGCTCGCGGGCCCGTCTGTCGACGGAAGGCAAGTTGTATCTATGTCTATTCGCGAGCGCCGGTCACGACTTGCGCACGCTACTGCGCAACGGCGCGAGCGATACTCAGATCTCGACCGTCATCGGCGATATCTGGCGCGGCCGGACCGACCGATACTCGGCATTGCGCACAGCGGCCACGGGCCTGCCCGAAGACGCCCCTCCGAAAGTGGAGATGTCCTACATCGGCGGTTGAACGTGCCGGGCGCCGCCGGCCCGCTCGTCCACACGCTTTCGAACTATCGAATTTCTTCTAGACCCATGATTTCTGCCGCCCCGGACGCCCGTCGCGCCCGAGACTCCCTGACGGTGCCCTGGCGCGCCCCATGCGCCCCACGCGCCCCACGCGCGCGCGCGCGTCGCCTCCTAGCAGCCAGCGTGAGCGCCGCGATGTTGCTGTGCGCCGCCCTCGGGCCGATGACCGCACACGCGAATTGCGACCCGTCCGAGCGCGACATCGCGAACCATTTGATGACCTACAGCGGCCAGCTCGGCAAGCGCAACCCCTTGCGGCTCGTGTTGCGCCCGTCCTCAGGCGGCAAGCTCGAAGGCCGCTATGCCAATGCTTCGTCGCTAAGCGATACCCACCTCACGGGCAAACTGGAGAACAAGTCACGGCTGCAACTGACCGAGGTTGACGCAGGCGGCATGCCGCGCGCCACGTTCGAAGGCGAATTTGCATCCGCCGATGACGCTAACCGCCAGCGCGGTATGTCGTCGAACTGCGAGGTCATTTCCGGCCAATGGCGAGATCTGCGCAGTGGCCGTTCGGTGCCGTTCGAGCTGACGCTCTCAAGCATCCAGAGCGGCAAGATCGATCATCTCTACGACGTTGCCGGTGTGAGCGACGACGAAACGCTCAATCGTGCGGCCACTCAGTTCCGCAAAGGCGTGTTGGACGACCGCCGCGATGTCGTCGCCCAATCGATTCGCTATCCGCTGCGGGTGTCGCTGCGCGGCAAGACGCTGATCCTTCGGAACCCGAAGTCGCTGCTCGCGCGTTACAACGAGATATTTACCGACGGCTACATACGCACCATCGGCGCCGCCGTACCGCGCCTGATGTTCGCCCGGGATCAAGGCGTGATGCTTGGCGACGGCGCCGTCTGGTTCGACGCCTCCGGCCACGTTATCGCGCTCAACCGGTCCTGACGCATCCGCCGCGTGCCCCACCCTCGGGAATCCAACGCCCATGACTGCTGTGACGATCCCCCGCGATGCCATCACCGGCCTGGTCCTCGCGGGCGGGCGCGGGCGCCGCATGGGGGGACGCGACAAAGGGTTGCAGTGCTTCGACGGTCAGCCGCTCGCCGCGCACGTGATCGATCGGCTGCGGCCCCAAGTCGGGGCGTTACTCATCAGTGCCAATCGGAATCGCGATGCCTATGCGGCGTTTGGCGCGGAAGTGGTCAGCGATGAAACGCAGGACTTCGCAGGACCGCTCGCCGGTATGTTGGCCGGCCTGCGAGCGATGCGAACGGACTACCTGCTTACCGCACCTTGCGACTCGCCCTATCTCCCGGACGATCTTGGCGACCGGCTGGCCGCTTCGCTGAGCGCTTCGCTCACCGGCGCGACGTCGCCGCCGCTGGCGGCCTATGCCGCTACGACGCAGGGGCCACATCCGGTCTTCGCCCTCTTGCACCGCTCGTTGGCAGACGACCTTGCCGCCACGCTGGCGGCCGGGGAGTCTCGCGTGCGAGCGTGGCTGGCGCGCCACAAGGCCGTACAAGTTCACTTCGGTGACGAGCGTCCGTTTTACAATATCAACACGCTGGACGACCTCCCTACCGATTTGCCGCGCGCCCCCTGACATTCCGGGCACCGATGCGGCCCGATCCGTCGCCACCGCTTTTACGGGATTCATGCCGGATTCATGCCGGACACGTGCCGGATGACGACGCCACACCAATGACAACATTAGACGACGCCCTGGCAGGCTTGCCGGACTACGACCCCAACCACATGACGGTCGAATTGGCACGCGCAGTCATTGCGCGCACCGCGCGTCCCGTGTCCGCCATCGAGCAGGTTGCGGTTCGCAGTGCGCTGGGCCGAGTGCTTGGCCGCGATGTCATTTCTCCGCTCGACGTTCCCGCCTTCGAAAATGCAGCCATGGATGGCTATGCCTTCGCGGGCAGCGTTCTGGCTGCCGGTGGTGAAGTCCGTCTGCGCGTAGCCGGCCGCTCCTTCGCCGGTCATCCGTTCGATGGCATTGCAGCGCCAGGCGAATGTGTACGCATCATGACCGGCGCACTGCTGCCCGGCGGCTGCGATACCGTCATTCCCCAGGAGCAGGTGCGGCGCGCCGGCGATACCGAAGTCGTCACCTTTTCCGCCAACGCCGTCACCCCCGGCCGCCATGTGCGCCATGTCGGCGAGGACCTCGCCGCTGGCCATCCGGCATTGCACGCGGGCAAACGCCTGCGACCGGCAGCGCTTGGCCTGCTTGCGTCGCTGGGCATTGCCGAAGTGCCGGTGCGTCGCCGCATCCGCGTCGCTTTCTTCTCGACGGGCGACGAACTCCGCTCGGTGGGCGAGCCGCTCGCGCCCGGAAATCTGTACGACAGCAACCGCTACACGCTTTTCGGCATGCTCCAACGGCTGGGCGTCGAGGTGCTCGACCTGGGCGTCGTGCGCGATGACCCGCAAGCGATCGAAGACACGCTACGCACGGCTTGCCATGAAGCTGATGCTGTCATCACGTCGGGCGGCGTCTCCGTCGGCGAGGCCGATTTCACCCGTGAGATGATGGCGCGCCTGGGCAACGTCGTTTTCTGGAAGATGGCCATGCGTCCGGGCCGCCCGTTCGCCTTTGGCGAGCTCGATAGCGACGGTCGGCGCGCGCTGCTCTTCGGCCTGCCGGGCAACCCGGCCGCCGTGATGGCGTCGTTCTATCATCTGGTGCGAGATGGCCTGTTCGCTCTCATGGGAGCCGAGCCGCAAGTCACGCCGAGCCTGCCGGTGCCAACGACAACGGCCATCGCGAAGCGCCCCGGCCGTACCGAGTTCCTGCGCGGCATTCTCGCCGCCAATGCACAGGGCCAATGGCAAGTCACGGTCGCCGACGCCCAGAGCGCCGGTATTCTGCGTACGATGAGCGAAGCAAACTGCTTCGTCACGCTCGGCACCGCCCGCGGCGATGTCGCAGCGGGCGAACTGGTCGACGTCATCGCGTTCGATGGACTGGTCTAGCGCGAACACTTCTTTCGATTACCCCCAAAAAAGCGAAGCAGCGTAGTTGCGATATATTTGCCGGCGTCGGCGCTTCGACGGCCTCGGCACCCAACCAAAAAGCACACGTCAATGACAACCAAAATGCAGATCACGTATATCAGTCCTGGTCAGACGGCCAAAGCGCTGGTGCTGGTCTATCTCACGTTCAGTATCCCGCTGGTGCTGCTCGCGTTCCTGGCAGCGTTCATCCGTTACGGCGAATTGCCCGGGCTCGCGTTCATTTCCGCGTTGGTCCTCAATGCGATCGTCGGTTTCGTGCTGCTCTGGATCGCCTGCCATGCCTACAACTGGGTGGCCGAACGGTTCGGCGGCATCGAAGTTGCGCTGAGCGACGCCCCCGAAGAAGAAGACGCCTGACCTTGACACTGCGGTGGCGCCCATGCGGCAACTCATGCCGATGACAGCGCCGCCTTCCCCTGCGATAGCCCATGTCCCTGACCCTGCGTACCGCCACCGCCGACGACGTCGATACAATTCACGGCCTGATGCGGGAATTGGCCGTTTATGAAAAGTTGCTGGATATCTTCGAAGCGACGCCGCAGAGCGTGCACGAGGCGCTGTTCGGGCCTGCCCCGGCAGCCGAGTGCCTGATCGCGCGCTGGGGTGGCGAGCCGATCGGCTACGCGCTGTACTTCCACAATTTCTCGACGTTCCTCGGACGGCGCGGCCTGTATCTCGAAGACGTCTACGTGCGGCCGTCGATGCGCGGCAAGGGCGTGGGACAAGCGCTGCTGCGTCAACTGGCCGGTATCGCCGTTGAACGGAATTGCGGACGCTTCGAGTGGACGGTGCTCGACTGGAATCAGCCCGCGATCGACTTCTATACGTCGCAAGGTGCGACGGTGCTGCCCGACTGGCGCGTGGTGCGCATGACGGGGGAGGCGCTTGAGCGCTTCGCCAACGGCAGCAAGGACAGCAAGAGCAGCGCAACTCCGGCGTCCTGAGCGCCTTAACGCGCCCAGGCCTAGGCCTAGTAGGCCTACGCCTCGTCGTCGGTATCCGTCTCCACGCCGAGCAGTTCGATGGCCTGCTCACCGGGCAGCGCTTCAACCGCCTTGAGTTGGCGCGCCATCGCCCGGGTGCGGACTTCGGCCTTGTCGATCGAACGCGTCACCGTCTCCAGTTGCGATTTGGTCTTGGCGAGCACATCGCCGAACTTCATGAACTCCGTCTTCACTGCACCGAGCACCTGCCAGACTTCGCTGGAGCGGCGTTCGATGGCGAGCGTGCGAAAGCCCATTTGCAGGCTGTTGAGCAATGCGGTCAGCGTTGTCGGGCCAGCCACCGTCACACGATACTCGCGCTGCAGCAAATCCGAGAGCCCGGGACGTCGCAACACTTCGGCGTAAAGCCCTTCCGTTGGCAGGAACAGTAGCGCGAAGTCGGTCGTATGCGGCGGCGCGAGATACTTGTCCGCGATGGTCTTGGCCTCCAGGCGAATACGTGTCTCCAACGCCTTCGACGCCTCCTCTACCGCCGTCGGATCGGCCCGCTCCTGCGCGTCGAGCAAACGTTCGTAATCTTCGCGCGGGAACTTGGCGTCGATGGGCAGCCAAACCGGCTTGTTGATGTCGCCGGTCTGTCCCGGCAGCACAATCGCGAACTCCACCCGTTCGGCGCTGCCCGGCTTGGTCGCGACGTTCTTGGCGAACTGCTCGGGCGTCAGCAATTGTTCGAGCAACGCCTGCAATTGCACTTCGCCCCAGATGCCTCGCGTCTTCACATTGGTCAGCACGCGCTTGAGATCGCCCACACCGGCGGCGAGCGTCTGCATCTCGCCCAGGCCGCGATGCACCTGCTCCAGACGGTCGGACACCAACTTGAACGACTCGCCGAGTCGCTGTTCAAGCGTGGCATGCAGTTTTTCGTCGACCGTGCGGCGCATCTCTTCGAGCTTCGTCGCGTTGTTGACTTCGATGTCCTTGAGCTTCTGTTCGAGCGTGGCGCGCACTTCGGCCAGCCGGCGCTCATTGCCCTCGGCCAGTTGCGAGAGTTGTTGGTGCTGGGCGTCGCCGAAACGACGCAGCGTCGATGCCTGCTCTTCGCGCATCTGCTGCCCGTTGAGCACGAGACTCTGACGCACGGCTTCGAGCTGTGCAGCGTTCGTCTCGGTGAGCTTCGCCAGTTGTTGTGCAAAGCCATCGATCTGATTGTTCTGCACGGTGGCCACACTCGTCATCTGCGCCGCCAGCGTCTGCTGGAACTGCGCCATTTGCGCGCTCTGTTCGCCACGGCCGGCCCGCGCGGTTTCCGCGAACTCCTGACGCAGCCCGCGCTCGCTTCGATCGGCAGCGTGGAGCAAGTCGTCCCGTACGTGGGTGAGCGCGTCGACCAGCGTTGCGCGCAACGACGCGTCGCCGCGCTGCCACACCTTCACCACGATCACGATCATCACCAACAGATTCAGCGCTGCCAGCGCCACCAACACCCTCTCGACCATCGCGTTGCGACTCCCGTTGACGCTTCGTGATTCTGCTGTCCCGATCCAGCTTCCTGTGAACCTGCCTTGTGCTGCTACGCCTTGCGCGAAGCGGGATTCAGCAGACAGGGCGGCTTGCCCGCTGCCGCGCCGAATCCCAATGCGGCAATCAGATTGTCGGCGGCAAGACTGGCCATGCCACGACGCGTCGCCACCGATGCGCTTGCGATATGCGGCGTAAGCACGACATTCGACACCTTGAGCAAATCGGGATGCACCTTCGGTTCGCCCTCGAAGACGTCGAGGCCTGCGGCTGCAATCTTTCCACTGGCCAGTGCGGCAGCGAGCGCGGCATCGTCGACAATGCCGCCGCGCGCCAGATTGACCAGCGTTGCCGTCGGCTTCATCACGGCCAATTCCCCGGCACCGATCGTGTGATGCGTTGCAGCGGAATAAGGCAGCACGAGAATGACGTGATCCGCCGTTCGCAGCAGCGTGTCCTTGTCCAGGTAACTCGCCTTGCATGCGGCTTCAGCTGCCGCATCCAAACGCGAACGATTGTGATACACGACGCGCATGTTGAAGCCCATCGCACGGCGCGCAATCGCTTGTCCGATACGCCCCATGCCAATGATCCCCAGCGTGCTGCCGTGCACATCGGCACCAAGGAACATGTCGTAGGCCCACTTATCCCAATGCCCTTCGCGCAACCAACGCTCGGACTCGGTCACGCGACGCGCCGTCGCCATCAACAAGGCCCAGCCGAAGTCGGCAGTCGTCTCGTTGAGTACGTCGGGCGTATTCGTCGCCATGACGCCGGCGGCGGTCATCGCGTCGATATCGAAGTTGTTGTAGCCCACGGCCATATTGGCCACCACACGCAGATGCGGCGCACCGGCGAGCACCGACGCATCGATGCGCTCGCTCGCCGTTGTCATCGCCCCAACCTTGTCGGCCAGACGCGCGCGCAATTCGTCGCTCGAATACACCGTATCGGCGTCGTTGCGCTCGACATCGAAATACTGCGTCAGACGCTCGATCACGTCGGGGAAAATGGCCCGGGCCACCAGGATCTTCGGTTTCACCAGTTGTCTCGCAGAGGTTGGCCGCGTGGCAACGTCGCGGCTCAGAAGAATATCAGGGTCGTCACCACGAACAGCGGCAGCAGAATCGCACCCGACCACAGCATATAGCCAAAGAAGCTCGGCATGCGAATACCGCGTTGCTCCGCGATGGCTTTCACCATGAAGTTCGGCGCATTTCCGATGTAGGTGTTCGCGCCCATGAAGACCGCGCCAGCCGAGATCGCCGCGAGCGTCGCGGCCCCGGTGGTCATCAGCGTTGCCGCGTCGCCGCCGGCCGTATTGAAGAACACCAGATATGTCGGTGCATTATCGAGGAATGACGATAGCAACCCCGTCGCCCAGAAATACATGACGTTGTCCGGCGTCCCCCCCGGCCCCGTCACCAGACGGATCACCCAGCCAAGCGCCCCGGCTTCGCCCGCACGCAGTATGGCAACGACCGGAATGATCGTCAGGAAGATGCCCGCGAACAGCTTGCCAACCTCCTTCATCGGCTCCCAGTTGAAACCGTTGCCCTCACGCGCCGTGCGCGGCGTGATCGCGAGCGATATCAGCGTCACGACAATCAGCCCGACGTCGCGCGCGAAATTTTGCAGGGCGACAGGCGTACCGAAAACATCGAACTCGACGCCTGGTTTCCAGACCCCACTCATCAGCACGAGCCCCACGGCAGCGGCGAGCAGCACGAAGTTGCGCTTGCCTTCGAGTCGCAGCGGCACGGAATACGGCGTTGGATCCAGTGGCTCGGCCCGACACTCCCCCTGCTGACGGAAGTAGTAGGAATCGATCAGGAAGAACAACACCAGCAGCACGGTGCAAATGAACAGCGTCTCGGGCCAGAGGTGCGCGGTCGTCCAGAAGAAATCGACGCCCTGCAGGAAACCGAGGAAGAGCGGCGGATCGCCCAGCGGCGTTAGCGAGCCCCCGGCGTTCGCCACCAGGAAGATGAAGAACACGACAACATGCACGTTGTGCTTACGATTGTCGTTCGCGCTGATGAGCGGACGGATCAGCAACATTGCCGCGCCCGTCGTCCCCATGATGCTTGCCAGCACCGTGCCCAGCGCCAGCAACCCGGTATTGAGCCAGGGGCCGCCGCGCAGGCTGCCGTGCACGCAAATGCCCCCGGCAGTGGTGAACAGCGCTGTGAGCAAAACGACAAACGGGATGTACTCCGCGACAACGGCATGCACCGCGCCGTACCACGCTGCCCCTACGCCGAACACGAGCGCGAACGGTATCAGAAACGCCGCCCCCCAGAAGGCCGTGATCTTGCCGAAATGGTGATGCCAGAACGCGGGCGCCAGCAGCGGCCCAAGCGCGATCGAGAGCAGCAGCCCCGCAAACGGCATGCCCCACCAGGCGACGAGTTGTGCGCCGTCCGGTCCGGCAGCGAATGCCGCAGGGCTTGCCAATGCCAGCCCTGCCGCAGCCAATGCGCTCAAAATCCCCTTGTGCATTGTTTCTGGTTCCTGTTGATGGATAGTCGATTACCTACGAGTCACCGTCGATGGCAGAGTGCCCAAAACGGCACAAGCTTGGGATATATCTCAAACCAAGATTGCGCGCCGACCGACAGGCCGAATACCGAAGACCGCTGTCGTTTCTCGAAAGAAATCCCACCATCGCGAATCGAAACCGCGTTGGCGACTGAAGTCTTTCCGTTTTGGCTCGCCATCGCTGGCACGCACCGGCCGTCGCGAATGGGTCGCGCTTCAGATGCCGTCGACAATGATGAGGTGAACGCGATAGGGACCATGCGCACCCAGCACCAGCGTTTGCTCGATATCCGCGGTACGCGAAGGCCCGGCAATGAAGTTGGTCGCGCGCGAGAGTTGACCGCGCTCGCTACGCATCAGCGCAAAGCCATCTTCGTGGCCTGCGACGATGCGCGACGCGGCCACTACGGCGATGTGCGTCTCGGGCAACAGGGTGGCCGACGCAAATGTGTCAGGCCCCGACATCATCATCAGCGCCCCGGTCTCCGCGATGGCGCAAAAGCAGCCGGTGATGCCCACCAGATCGTCGCCGTTCGGCTTGCGGAATTCCACGCGGCACCCCGCCCCATTCCAGTCGAGATCGCGCAACGTCGGCCACGCCACCGCCTGGGTGGGGAGGCCGTTGGCCTGCAGGTATGTCGCGGCAGCGGACGGCACGTCGGTCATTCCGGGCACGCGCGCGATCGTGGTCGAGAGTGCCTGGGCCTTGCCGATGAACGTGGCGATGAGATCGGACGACAGTGCCGGACGCGGTCCCTGCGGATGCCGCGCCAGATAATCTTCAGCCGCCGCCTGCTCGTTCGCGCGCGCAACATCGGGACGATGCTGCGCGTTGCGAATGCGGGCAAAGATGCGATTGCGGGCGTCGGAGGTATCCATGGGCTGTCCTGTGAAACCGACGTGCCGGTCTACGGCCGGTGTCGTCGCTTATCGTGTCTCGATAGGCCGCCGGAACAAGTCCGCAAGTCCGGCGGGCGATGCGCAATTATAGCGGCTGCCCCTGCGGACGCGGTGCAGGTTCGCACACTATCGGAAGGATCTGCACTGGCGCTCGGACAACGCTGCACGCGCGAATCGTCAGGTGTCGGCCGTCAGCGCCGGCGCGATGTCGAACACCTGACGCAAATAGGCCAGATACGCGTGGTCGTCGCACATATTCTTGCCCGGCGAATCCGACAGCTTCGCTACCGGCTGGCCATTGCAGCGCACCATCTTGATGACGATCTGCAGCGGTTGATAGCCCAGGTCGTTGGTGAGGTTCGTGCCGACACCGAAGGCCAGCTTGCAGCGGTCGCGGAAACGCTCGAAAAGCTGAATGACTTTCGGAATATCGAGTCCGTCCGAGAAGATCATCGTCTTGGTATGCGCGTCGACGCGGTTCTGCGCGTAATGCGCCAACAGGCGCTCGCCCCAGGCGAACGGATCGCCGGAATCATGTCGTGCGCCGTCGAAAAGCTTGCAGAAATACATATCGAAGTCGCGCAGGAACGCGGACATGCCGTAGACGTCCGAGAGCGCGATGCCCAGGTCGCCGCGATACTCCTTCGCCCACGTCTCGAAGCCGAAGATCTGCGAGTCGCGCAGTCGAGGCCCGAGCGCCTGACACGCCTGAAGATACTCGTGCGCCATCGTGCCAAGCGGCGTGAGGCCGAGCTTCAACGCATAGTAGACGTTGCTCGTGCCCGCGAACTGCTCGCCCAGTTTGTCGCGCAGCGTGAGAATCACTTCTTCGTGCCATTCCTTCGAGAAGCGGCGACGCGTGCCGTAATCGGCGATCTTGCAGTCGCGATAATCGACGCGCCCGGCAAGCATGCAGATCTTGTCCTTGAGCCGCTGGCGGCCTTCCTCATACGCCGGCGTGCGCTGCGTATTGCGGAAATACACTTCATTGACGATCGCGAGTACCGGGATCTCGAAGAGAATCGTATGCAGCCATGGCCCACGAATGGTGATATCGATCTCGCCGTTGGCCTTCGGCGACGGCTGCACCGTGATGTACTTCTCGTTCAGGTGAAACAGGTCGAGAAAATCGATGAAGTCGCTCTTGATGAAGCGCATTGCGCTGAGGTAGCGCAGCTCGGACTCGGTAAAGCGCAGCCCGCACAGGAGCCGGATCTCGTCGCGAATCTCGTCGACATAAGGCGTGAGGTCGACGCCTTCGGTGCGGCACTTGAAACGGTATTCGACCTGCGCCGCAGGAAAATGATGCAGTACCACCTGCATCATCGTGAACTTATAAAGGTCGGTATCGAGCAGCGACGTGATGATCATGACCACAGGCTTCGAGAAGAGCACTCACCAGAAAAGCAACGAACGCTGCCGATCGGCCACTTGGGCCCTCGGCAGCGCACGGGAACAGCGAACATCGTACCGCAAAGCGGCGTCATGCATGACATGCGCCCCCGAAGCGAAACGCGGGAATCGTACGCCCCAGACACCCTTCGGCTCTCGCACCTGCCGTGACGGGCTGCGTTACAATGTGCGTTTTAACGGCCGTTCGAAGCCGTTTCGCGCCCTACTCTGGAGTTGGCATGACGCACGTTGTCACCGAAAGCTGCATCAAATGTAAATTCACCGATTGTGTGGACGTTTGCCCTGTGGACTGCTTCCGCGAAGGCCCGAACTTCCTGTCCATCGATCCGGACGAGTGCATCGATTGCGCCGTCTGCGTGGCCGAGTGCCCGGTGAATGCCATTTATGCCGAAGAGGACGTGCCGGGCGATCAGCAAGCCTTCATTGCACTGAACGCGGAACTCTCGCCCAACTGGCCGAGCATCACGAAGACCAAGCCGTCCCTGCCCGATGCGGACCAGTGGAAAGACGTCACCGAGAAGCTGCACCTGCTCGAGCGCTAAGCCTCGCGGACGGGCGCGGGCGTGGCGCCCCGGCGCAGAAAAATGCGCGTCGAGTGTTGACAGTGCGCGAAGACCGCCACTATAATCGCTTTCTCTTTTGATCCCCGATAGCTCAGTTGGTAGAGCGCCGGACTGTTAATCCGTAGGTCCCTGGTTCGAGCCCAGGTCGGGGAGCCAAGAATACCGAAGCGACGGCCTCGCGCACGCGGGGCTTTTGTTTTTAGTCGATGCATCGCGGCATGCGGTGCGTGACATCCCAGTTTGATCCTCGATAGCTCAGTTGGTAGAGCGCCGGACTGTTAATCCGTAGGTCCCTGGTTCGAGCCCAGGTCGAGGAGCCAAAACGCAGAAAGCCTCGCCAATCGGCGAGGCTTTCTTGTTTTCGGCGTCGTCAACGACATTCGCGCACCTGCCCCGATCGCGCAAAACCGCTGCGGGCATCCCAACAAAAACGGGGCACCGTCTCCGGTACCCCGCTCACTTACTGCCAACCTCTAGAACAGCGCTTATTCGCTTGCAGGCGCCCCCATGACAACCGGGGTCGATGCATTGAGCACGTTGTTGTTCACGTTTTCGATCCAGCGACGGCGCATCGGCGCGAGCAGGAATTTCGCCGCCACCGCTGCCGCAATGCTGATCACCGCAGCCGCAATGAATACACGGTCCCAGTGACCACCGACCGCGAGCACCGACGCCAGCGGTACCAGCAACGATGCCGTCCCCTTGGCCGTGTACAGCGTGCCTGCGTTGGATGCCGCGTTCTTGCTACCGAACGTGTCTGCACACAGGGCCGGGAAGATCGAGAAGATTTCGCCCCAGCACAGGAAGGTCATCGCAGCGAAGAACACGAACATGTACGGGTTCTGACCGAAGTGCATCAGGCCCAGCATCGCCAGCCCCTCACCGAGGAAGATGATGAACATGGCGTTCTCGCGACCGATCTTGTCCGAGACGAAGCCGCACAGCGGACGTGTGAAGCCGTTGCACAGGTTGTCGATCGACAGCGTCATGGTGAGCAGCGGCAGCGTCGCGCCGAACAGCGTCATCGGCATCGAAGCAATACCGTAGTCCTTCGCGATCGGCCCGATCTGCGCCGTCGCCATCAGGCCACCAGCGGCCACCGCTACGAAGCAAACGTAGATCACCCAGAACACCGGCGTGCGAATCATCTGTCCCGAGGTGTAGTCCACCTTGGTCGAAAGCGTGCGGCGCGAGGCGACAACGCCCTTCGGGGTGCGCGGCTTGACCAGCAGCAGCGCGAGAATGAAGATCGCGGCCCCCTGCACGATACCGAAGTTGAAGAACGCTGCCTCGTACCCCGATCCACGGATCATGTTCGCGATCGGAATGACGGTGATTGCCGCACCGGCGCCGAAGCCGGCAGCCGTCAGGCCCGCTGCCAGACCGCGCTTGTCCGGGAACCACTTGAGGGCGTTACCCACGCAGGTGCCATACACGCAACCCGCGCCGATACCGGCGATGACGGCCGCCGTGTACAGCACGGCGAGCGTTTCAGCGTACGAATACATGATCCACGACACGCCCACGCAGACCGCGCCGGCCGCCACCACGGGACGGGGCCCGAAGCGGTCCACCAGCCAGCCTTCGATCGGCACGAGCCACGTTTCCACCACGATGAATATCGAGAACGCCACCTGAATGGCCGCGACGCCCCAGTGATGCTTGGCCTGCATCGGCTCGACGAACAACGTCCACGAATACTGCAGATTGGCCACCAGGCCCATACAAATGATGCCGATCACCAGTTGTGACCAGCGCCCCCCCAGAAAAGAGGTCTTCTCCTCCGGTTGCGCAGTTGCTTGCATGACTTGCCTCCTAATCCTGTCAGACGATTGGCGACGGTCCGCGCTTCATTTTTGCGGTGCCCGCCGTCATCGCGTGCCGTCTCGCGCCCCAACGAGGGGGAATCGCGCATACGGCACGCCTCCTGGCGTTACATGCGGCTCATGCTTGGCCGCTTGATCGCGGAACGCTGCCTGGCGGCGCGCTCGCAGGGCTTGAGCCCCGGCTGACTGACTCTCGGAAGTGCCAAAGGACACTTCCGGCCCCCGCCTCGGCGCGGCGACGTGGGCTTTGGGGCCCGCGCCGGCAAGTTGCCGGCTGCCGAAGGGTGACTGGCATACCAATTCGAGTGCAGAAACGGACTACGCTGTCAGTGGATCACGGTGGCGTCCCATGAATCACATCGCAGGCCATTTCCCATCACTCAGGCGGGCGCGCCTCGCGGACGCGTGATCGCCAGATCGCCTGCCCGAGACTGGCAGCAGGGAGATGAGGAACACCGCAGCGCCCGACCCGGAAAGTCGGACACCCGCGGCGGATGCGACAGGGCAGTCCATACGAATAAACCGTCGCACGAAAACTGCCCAAAAAGAAATGCGTGCTTACCCAATTGGTGTCTCCGGTAAATACCGCGTCGACTCGGCGCTTGCCCGGGTTCATTCACGGGTCTTGTCACCACCGATTCGTCGCCTTGAATCTGATATACAAGATTCAATATATCGAATTAAGTATTTTTATGGTTCCAAAATTAGTCGATGACCGGATCACTGTCAACCCGAGACCGTCCCCCTATCGCTTGCGCTGCGCGATCGGCCGAGCGTTTCGCACGCGTCGAGGTAAGCGTGCGATAACCAGCAAACGCAGGGAAATCAGGGCATTGCGAGGTATTGCGTCTCGGGATGAGGAGGAACGAGCCTCCATGCGGGGTCACACTGCTGGGTGCAGCGTCAGGGAAAACGATGACGTTTTAAGGGAACGTATTTGCCCGCTGACGGGGGGGTTCCCGTCAGCCAGACCATCGAATCAGATCGGATCTGCGTCGCCCGAGTGGCGACGAATGAAGGTCAGGTGTTCGCGCAGCGAACGTTGCGCGAGGGTGGCATCGTGCGAGGCCACGGCGTTGAAGATGCGACGATGCTGGTCGATCAGTTCGGCCAGATCGGCGCCGTGCCCGACAATCGCGCGATAGTTGTCGACGACCGAACCGCGCAGCAGCTCGAAGATCGCGTGCATGAGATGGACCAGCACGAGGTTGTGCGTGGCTTCCGCGAGCGCCAGATGGAAATGGGCGTCGAGTTCGGGCACACGGGTGAGCAGCGACTGCCCCCGGGCGGCGCCTACGCCATCGAGGCCATCGCGCCCCATGGCAAAAGCCGCCTCGAGCGCTTCGAGCGCCTGCGCCAGCCGTGCGATGTCCTGCGGTGTTGCGCGCTCGGCCGCCAATTCCACCGCCTTGGCTTCGAGCACTTCGCGCATCTCGAGAACGTCGTCGACGGTCTTGCTGTGCCGTGACATCAATTGCGACAGCGGTTCCGCAAGCAACGGCTGGCTGGCGTTGGCGACCAGATAGCCGCCCCCCGCACGGCCTACGATCAGGCCACGCGACTCCAGCCGCAGCAATGCTTCGCGAAGGGATGGACGTGACACGCCCATCTGTTGCGCCAGATCGCGCTCGGACGGCAGCGCCGAGCCCGGCGCGAGCCGGCCTTCGACGACCATCGTCTCCAGTTGTTCATACACCATGTCGGACAGACGCAGACGCGGCGGTGGCGTCACCGGCGCAAAGCTCGCGACGGTGCCCGGAAATTCGCTGGCAGGAAGGGAAGACATAGGCAGGGACGACTCGTTGGACGACATGTCGGCTTCGGCTCTCGACAAAAGAATCACAAACATGACGATACAGGATGGCGCTTCACTCAGGGCGGACGTACCGCCGAGCGCCCCCAATCGCCAGAGAATCGGCATCAAACAAAGGGTTAACCCTGTAGTCGAAATCGGATCATTCCCTTTACGATAACGACTGGATAGCTGGTCGACCAGTCTACCAGTAGACCAAATATCCCTTAGCCGCCATTACACGTCAACGATTGTCCGAGAGCAAGCCCGATGGCATCGAATGCTTCGCCCCCTTCCCCGCTGTTGAGCCCGCAGCGCCCAATGGCGGCGTCTGCGTCGCCTTCGTCGGCACTGGCCACGCCATCGATACCTGCCGTCAACGCCGACGAGCCAGTGTTCGCGACACTGGACGACGTTACGCGCGCGAGCCGCCTTGCGGCGCTGCGTGCCGCCGCGCCCGACGCCCAATGGCTCACCGAGCGCGAGCAGATCACACCGTATGAATGCGACGGCCTGGCCGCCTATCGCAAGCTGCCGCTTGCTGTGGTGCTGCCCGCCGACGAGGATCAGGTCTGCCGGATTCTGCGGGCGTGCCATGCTCACAACGTCCCCGTCGTGCCGCGTGGCGCCGGCACCGGCCTGTCCGGCGGCGCCATGCCGATCACCGACGGCATCGTGCTCTCGCTCGCCAGATTCAAACGCATTCTCGAAGTCGACGCTTACGCCCGCACTGCCACCGTGCAGCCCGGCGTGCGCAATCTTGCCGTCTCCGAAGCAGCCGCGCCTTATGGCTTGTACTACGCACCGGACCCGTCGTCGCAGATCGCCTGCACCATCGGCGGCAACGTCTCGGAGAACTCCGGCGGTGTGCATTGCCTGAAGTACGGCCTTACCGTTCACAACGTACTGCGTGTGCGCGCCGTGACGATGGACGGCGAGATCGTGGAATTCGGCTCGCACGCGCTCGACGCGCCGGGCCTCGATCTGCTATCCGTCTTCATCGGCAGCGAAGGAACGTTCTGCGTCGTGACCGAAATCACGGTGAAGCTCGTGCCCAAGCCGCAAGTGCAGCAGGTCGTCATGGCGAGCTTCGACGACGTAGAGGCCGGCGGCAACGCCGTCGCGGCGATTATCGCGGCGGGCATCATCCCCGCCGGGCTCGAGATGATGGACAAGCCGGCCACCCAAGCGGTGGAGGCATTCGTTCACGCCGGCTACGACCTCGACGCTGCGGCCATCCTGCTGTGCGAGTCCGACGGCACGCCCGAAGAAGTGGCGGAAGAAATCGCCCGGGTCTCGGCGGTACTGCGCGCTTCGGGGGCCACGCGCATTCAGGTATCGACGTCCGAGGCCGAGCGCCTGCGCTTTTGGTCAGGCCGCAAGAATGCCTTCCCCGCCGCTGGCCGACTCTCGCCTGACTATTACTGCATGGACGGCACCATTCCGCGACGGACCATCGGCACGTTGCTCAAGCGTATCGAAGCGATGGAAGTGCAGTACGGCCTGCGTTGCATCAACGTCTTTCACGCTGGCGACGGCAACATGCACCCGCTGATCCTGTTCAACGGCAACGATCTCGACGAGTGGCACCGCGCCGAAGCGTTCGGCAGCGACATTCTCGAGACCTGCGTCGCACTCGGCGGCACAGTGACAGGCGAGCATGGTGTCGGGATCGAGAAGATCAACGCAATGTGCGTGCAATTTTCACCGGAGGAACGCGATGCGTTCTTTGCCGTGAAGCGCGCCTTCGATCCCGCCGGTCTGCTCAACGCCGACAAGGGCATTCCGACACGCGCGCGCTGCGCCGAGTACGGCAAGATGCACGTGCGCGGCGGTCTGCTGCCCCATCCCGATTTGCCGAGGTTCTGATGTCGCCAGCCCCCCACGCCGCGTCGCACGGCGCGCACACCCAAGCAGCGGCGCACGCGCTCGCGACGATTCGCGAGCGCGTGCTCACTGCCACCGCCACCGGCACGCCGCTCGACATCCACGGCGGCGGTACCAAGCGCTGGTACGGCCAGACGCCCGTGGGCGAGCCGCTCGACATGCGCCCCTATTGCGGCATCGTCTCGTACGATCCGGCCGAGCTCGTGATGACCGCCCGTGCAGGTACGCCCCTGGCGGAGATCGAAGCAGCGCTGGCCGAGCGCGGTCAGATCCTGCCCTTCGAACCGCCGCATTTCGGCCCCGGCGCCACACTCGGTGGCTGCATTGCCGCCGGCCTGGCGGGGCCTCGACGCCCGCACGTCGGCGCACCGCGCGACTTCATCCTCGGCGCCGTGGTGATGAACGGTCAGGGTCAAGTCCTGCATTTCGGCGGACAGGTGATGAAGAACGTCGCCGGTTACGACGTCTCTCGCGTGCTTGCCGGCGCGCTCGGCACACTCGGCGTATTGCTCGAGCTGTCGATCAAGGTCCTGCCTTGCGCCGTGTCCGAGGCCACGCTGCATTTCGAACTGCCGCAGGGGCAAGCTATCGAGCAACTCAATCGCTGGGGCGCTCAGCCGCTACCGCTCATGGGCTCGGCCTGGCACGACGGCATGCTGCGCGTACGTCTCGGCGGCGCGGCGGCAGCCGTCGTCGCGGCCCGCGCCGCAATGGGCGGCGAGCACGTCGATGTCATCGAAGCGCGTAACGACTGGCAGGCCTTGCGCGAACAGACGCATCCATTCTTCGCGGCTGCCCCGTTGGCGGGAGACGGCCAGCCGCTGTGGCGTCTGGCGGTGCCGCCGACCACGCCGCCGCTCGTTCACGGCGACGAACATCTGATCGAATGGGGAGGCGCGCAGCGTTGGTGGATAACCCCGCGCGCCGCCGACGAAGTGCGAGCGATTGCCGCAGCGGTGGGCGGGCATGCTACGCTGTTTCGCCACGGCGACAAGTCGGCCGGCGTATTTACCCCGCAACCGGCCGCGCTGCACGCTATCGGCGAGCGTCTGCAGCAAGCGTTCGACCCGAGCCGCATCTTCAACCGCTATCGGCTGTACCGCTAAAGACGACGATGCAAACGAACCTCGCAGACTTCCTCCGCAACACGCCGGATGGCGACGAAGCCGAAGCCATTCTCCGCAAGTGTGTGCATTGCGGCTTTTGTACCGCAACCTGTCCGACCTATCAGTTGCTGGGCGACGAACTCGACGGGCCTCGCGGGCGCATCTATCTCATCAAGCAGATGGTCGAGGGCCAGAACGTGACGCGTGAAACGCAGCGTCACCTCGATCGCTGCCTGACCTGCCGCAGTTGCGAAACAACGTGCCCGTCGGGCGTGCAATACGGACGGCTCGCCGACATCGGCCGCCGTCTCGTGGACGAGAAGGTCTGTCGGCCGGTGAGCGAACGTGTCGTGCGGTGGACGCTCGCCCGCGTGCTGCCCAACCGCGCGCTGTTCTCTCCCGCGCTGCGCCTCGGCCAGCAATTCCGTTCGATGCTGCCGCGCGCGTTGCGCGAGAAGGTGCCCCATCGTCAGCGCTCGGGCAGTTGGCCGCAGGCCCGGCACGCACGCCGCATGCTGATGCTGGAAGGTTGTGTTCAACCGGCCATGCTGCCGAACGTCAACAAGGCCACCGCGCGTGTGCTCGACGCGCTCGGCATCGAACTGGTGCGCCCGGCGTCTGCGGGTTGTTGCGGCGCCATCCGTCTGCATCTGAACTATCAGGACGACGGCCTGGACGACGCGCGCCGCAACATCGACGCCTGGTGGCCGGAGATCGAAGCGGGTGCGCAGGCCATTGTGATCAATGCATCGGGCTGCGGCGCGACGATCAAGGAGTACGGCCACCTGCTGCGTCACGATCCGCAATATGCAGGCAAAGCACAGCGCGTCTCCGAACTCGCGCGCGATCTGTCTGAAGTGCTGCTCGACAACCTCGATATCCTCGAGCAACGTGTGCCCAATCGCAAGACGGGCAAGATCGCCTACCACCCTCCGTGCACGCTGCAACACGGCCAGCAACTCAAAGGGGGGGTGGAGAAGGTGCTCGCCAGCGTCGGCGTGAACGTCGTGTTGCCGCAGGACAGCCACATTTGCTGCGGCTCGGCCGGCACCTATTCGGTCACACAGCCGGCCCTGTCGCATCAATTGCGTGATGCGAAGTGGGAGGCGCTCGACGCGCTTGCGCCCGAACTGGTCGTGTCGGCGAACGTCGGTTGCATCTGCCACTTGCAGGCCACGGGCAAAGGCGAACATGCCCGCGCTCACGCCCCCGTGCAGCATTGGATCGAATTGCTCGACCGGATGATCGCGTCGGCATGATTGCGGGCGACGGCCCCCGAAATGGCAGCAACGATTGATTGTCCCCGCCTTAGGGACAATCAATCCCTGACACGCTCGTTTATCTAAACGATCCCGCTCCCTAGAATCGTCGGTAAGTCGGCAATTTCATGAATTGCCGAGCCATCCTCTACCTCGATTCCGTCACCGGAGCCTGTCATGATCGACACCAAAACCGCCCCTTATGCCGCGCTGCTGTTGCGCGTCTCGCTGGGTATCCTCTTCCTCGCCCATTTGTCGCTCAAGGTGTTCGTTTTCACGATCCCCGGGTTCGTGGGCTTCATGGGCTCACTGGGACTGCCGCCGTTGCTCGCCTATGTCACGATGGCGCTGGAGTTCGTCGGGGGCCTGATGCTGATCACGGGCTTCTACGCGCGCTGGGCGGCGCTGCCGCTGGCAGCGCTGATGCTCGGCACCATCGTATCGGTCCACGGCCATAACGGCTGGGTCTTCACGAGCAAGGGGGGCGGTTGGGAATTCCCGGCGTTCTGGCTGGTCGCGCTGCTGGTCGTGTCGCTGCTTGGCGACGGCGCCTGCGCAATCCGTCGTGCGCGCGCCGCCTGATCGTGCGTTCCGATTCTGTTAGCGTTGGTTAGCCGGAGTCACTGCCATGTCTGCCCTGCCTACACTCTTCGTCTCCCACGGCTCACCGCTGCTCGCGGTCGATCCGGGCCGCACCGGTCCATTATTGGCAGCGTTGGGGCGTGCGATGCCGCGTCCGCGGGAGATCCTCGTGATCTCGCCGCATTGGTCGACGCCGACGCCGCGCGTGGGCAGTCTGGCACAACAGCGCACGATCCACGACTTCGGCGGCTTCCCGCGCGAACTGTATGCATTGGAATACCCGGCCGCAGGCGCGCCTGCGCTCGCCGAGCGCACCGTTCAAATGCTGCGAGACGCGGGGCTGTCCGCCACCACCGACGACCAATGGGGCCTCGACCACGGCGCCTGGGTGCCGCTGCGCTACCTCTATCCCGACGCGGATGTTCCGGTTACACAGTTGTCGCTGCAACGTCATATGTCTCCAGCGTACCAATATCGACTCGGACAGCACCTCGCACCGCTCGCTCAGGAAGGCGTACTCATCGTCGCGTCGGGCAGCTTCACCCACAATCTGCACGAGGTGTTCCGCGCCCCGTCGGACGACCGCGCCGACGCCCCCTATCTGGCCGAGTTCGTCCAATGGTTCACCGAGCATCTCTCGGCGATGGATCTGGACGCCCTGTTCGACTATCGTGCCCGCGCGCCGCACGCCGAGCGCGCCCACCCGAGCGACGAGCACCTGTTGCCGCTCTATATCGCGCTGGGCGCGGCGGACAACGCCGCTCGCCAGACACACTTCGACACAGGCGCCACGTACGGTGCCCTGCGCATGGACGCCTTCGCGTTCGGCAGCGCCGCGCCGTCGCTCGCCGAGGTGAACGCGCTGGCACAATAGCGGCATTGGCAGTGAGGTGACGGCGCCCCCGGCACCGCACTGGCGGCTCGGCTTTTGTCCGACAACCTGCCCGATCGCGCGTCGAGCGGCGCATTTCCGAGGAGCGACACAGCGGCATGAACAAACTGCGCGAGATCGAATGCTTTATCGCCGTGGTCGAGTCGGGCAGCTTCGTGAAGGCCGCCGCAACCTTGGGCATCTCGAAGACCGCCATCTCACGTTATGTCGCCGATCTCGAAGCGCGTCTGGGCACGCGATTGCTTCAGCGCACCACGCGACGCCTGTCGCTCACCGAACCCGGTCAGCGTTACGTCGAACGCTGCCGCGAGATCCTCGCGGAACTCGATGAGGCTGATGCCATGGCCGGCGAACAGGACGGATTGCCTGCCGGGCCGCTGCGCATCAACGCGCCACATACGTTCGGTGTCCTGCATCTTGCGCCGCTCTGGCCGACGTTTCTCGCGCGCCATCCGCAGGTCTCGCTCGATATCACGCTGAGCGATCGACTCGTCGACATTGTCGACGAAGGCTACGACCTGGCCATCCGAATCACACGCCTGCCCGATTCGTCACTGGTGCATCGGCGGCTCGCGGGGACCCGGATGGTGCTGTGCGCCTCGCCCGGCTATCTCGCCCAGCACGGAACACCACATCACCCCAGCGAGCTCGCCCATCATGAGACGGTGGGCTACAGCTACTTCCTGCATCGGCGCGACTGGCGCTTCGATGGTCCCGACGGTCCGGTTTCGGTGCGCACGCACGCTCGACTCATCGCCGATAACGGCGATACCTGTCTGGCCGCCGCCATGGCCGGGGCGGGCATCATTTTGCAGCCGGCGTTTCTCGTGCAAGACGCCCTGCGCGACGGCCGCCTCGTCGAGTTCATGCCCGAGTACACCCAGGGCGAGACCGGCATCTACGCCGTCTACCCCTCGCGCAAATACCTGAGCGCCAAGGTTCGCGCGCTCATCGATTTTCTCGTCGATGCCTTCTCCATGCCCGGCTGGCGCGCCGTCGACCGTCGCCACCCGAAATAGACCTGTCGGCATCCGCCGCGAAAGCGCCGCGAATCCCTCGCAAATGACCGGCAAAATACTGGAACTTCACGCCTTATTTCTTGCTGCGGGCAATTGTCACTTATACTGACGGGCCTGTTGTCCCATTTCATACATCTTGGAAAACTTCTTACTGATCGTCGCCGCGATCCTGCTGGTGTTGCTTAACGGCTTCTTCGTGGCGGCGGAATTCGGCCTCGTCAAACTGCGCCAGACGCGCGTTCATGTCATTGCCCGCCAACGCGGTTGGCGCGGCCGTATCCTGGCCAAGGTCCATGGCCAGCTCGACACTTACCTTTCTGCGTGCCAGCTTGGCATCACGCTCGCCTCGCTCGGTCTGGGCTGGATCGGCGAGCCTGCGTTCGCCCGCATTCTCACGCCGATATTCGAGATGCTGGGGGTCCGTTCGCCGGAACTGATTCACGCGCTCGCCTTCTTCATCGCATTCTTCACGATTTCCTATCTGCACATCGTCGTGGGCGAACTCGCGCCGAAGTCGATGGCACTGCGCATGCCGGAAGCCGTCTCGGTGTGGACGGCCGCGCCGCTCTACGCCTTTTACTGGCTGATGTATCCGGTGATCTGGATCCTGAACCACAGTGCCAATCGCCTGCTGCGCTGGACCGGCCTCGACCCGTCTCACGGCACCGACGCGCATTACTCGGCCGACGAAATCAAACTGATCATGCGCCGGGGCGCGTCGAGCGAGAAGCTGTCGCGCGACGACTGGAACGTCGTGGCATACGCCATCGATTTCAGCGACCTGACGGTGTCCGATCTGATGCATCCGATGAGCGAAGTCGCCGCTTTCCGGCGCAATGTCACCTTCGCCCAGAACATGGATACGGCGTATCGTCACCGTTACAGCCGATACCCGTTTTTCGGCGACGACGGCGAAACCGTGCTCGGCGTGGTGCATCTGAAAGATCTGTTCCTCGCGGAGCACCATGGCCAGTCCATCGAGGATCTCGGCAGCATGGTGCGGCCGGTCGAGCGCGTGAAGCCCGACATGCCCGCGCGCGAGCTGTTTGGCCGAATTCGCCGAGGCGCACCGCACTTTACTATCGTTGGATGGCCCGATCAGAAACCTATCGGCTTCCTGACGCTCGACAACCTGCTCTCGGCACTGGTTGGCAAGATCCGCGACGAATTCCGTCAAACGGAAGACGACTGGACGCACATGGAAGACGGCACGCTCATCGGGCGCGGCAGCCTGCCCATCCTGACGCTGGAGCGGGCGCTGGGTCTCGTCATCCCGAGCGAGCACGCGGAATCGGTGGGCGGCTTGATCATGGACGCCCTGGGCTACCTGCCTCACGAGGGCCAGAAGGTCGACTTCGATGGCTTCTCGGTCGTCGTGAAGAAAATGCAGGGGCCGCGCATTGTGCTGGTGCGCATCTATCCCGATGGCGTCCACGAAGCAGGCGGCGAGGCATCCGACGTAGCGGTGCAACATGACCACGACTGATACGCGATCGATTCCCGTGATGCCGCTAGGCAGAAAACGCACTGCGCGTCATATGCCCGACGCGGGCAGTTGCGGGAAGCCGAGATGCCAACGGCGGGCTGATTTGCTGCGACGGCTGCACACGATACCTTAGCTGCGGATTCACGCACCGGGCTGACACCGGCGGCAACGCGAGACCGCGTCGAACGCTCAGCCGCGTGCAAATGCCTTGCGGTTGAGTTCGAGCTGGGTGATGAGCTTTTGCAGACGCGATTCGGCGGTACGCGAGAGCGCGATGAAGCGGCAGCCGATGTGATACTCGACGTCCTTCGCGAGCGGCACGGTGCGAATGGCGCAGACTTCCAGGTCCACCTGCACGGTGCCGTAGTCGCGCAATTCGATCTCGGCGTGCATGAGCATCGAGCCCTTCGGAATCTCGGTCGCCGCACCGGCCTTCGTGCGCAAGCCAAGGCCACCCAGCGAGAGGTCGAACACCGACAGGCGCATCGGCACGTCGTCGGGGAATTTGACCGTGCACTGGTACGGATCGAGAATGGGCGTCTTTACCCGGAAGTAATCTCGGCGCTGCAACCGCACGAGCGTCTCCGGGTACGACGAATAGAACGCCGGGTATCCCTCGAACTCGCGCTCTTCGACATCTCCGATGGGGAAATGCACCTGAATGCCTTCGGGTACGCCGACAAATAGTGCGCGCTTGTTGGCGAGCAGCGCCCGGTTCTCCGTCTCCACGCCGCCCCAGTCGAAATAGAAGCCGCGGGCTTGCGGCTCGACCTTGAGCAGGCGCGTGACGAGTTGACGCTGGCCGTTCGCGAAGTACACCGTCATGAAATCGCCGCGCGTCGCCAGATGACGCAGCACGCCGCCAATCTCCAGAGGATTGCCGATGCGATACGAGTCGTGCAGTTGGGATTCTTCTTCCGTGGGCGCCGGTATCACCTGCGGTTCTGTCGTTTCCATACCTGATCTTCTAATTGTCCGCGTCGCGACCGCGCCAGACGGCGCGCGCCGCACGAAATATGGCCTCTGCAACGCGTAATGCCTCACGGGCATCACCGGCGCGAACGAGCGCCCGTCGGTGCTCACTCGCCGTCGCATGCATCCGGTCATGAGCGTTAACGGTCGCTGGCCGGAAATATTGAGTGCTCCAGCGCAAGAAATGACGGCTCCCCGTGCCGTTCATTCTGCCCCCCGGCGTTCCCACACGCCGTTGCTGCGTACTTCGCCAGATCAGCGGTGCACTGCTGCCATCAGTGCGCCGAAGCCCATGAACACGCCGCCGCTGACGCGATTGAACGCCTTGAGCACGCGCGCTTCGCGCAAGTACGGTGCGATGCGCAGGCCGCCGGTGGCATAGACCATGTACCAGCTCACCTCGATCACCGCGAACGTGCCGAGCAGTATCGAGAACTGCGGCAACTTGGCGGCTGTCGGGTCGATGAACTGCGGCAGGAACGCCGCCGCGAAGAGGATGGCTTTCGGATTGCTTGCGGCGACCAGGAAGCCGGCTTTGAACAGCTTGCCGAAGCTCGAGTCGGCCGCCAATGTGGGCGCCCCGAGATCGGCTGTGGCTTGCGTCGTATCCACCGGCGAGCGCCAGCTCTTATAGCCGAGGTAGACGAGATACGCCGCGCCGGCGTAGCGCAGCGTGTCGAAGAGCATCGGCCATGCCTTGAGCACCGCGCCCAGGCCGGCCGCCGAAATCGACATCATCGCGATGAGTGCCGCCATGCAACCGGCCATCGTCCCCAGCGACGGACGCAAGCCATGACGCGCACCATGCGTCATGACGAGCAACATGTTCGGCCCCGGCGTCGCCGAGACGAAGAAAACGGTGACCACGTACAGCCACCACGTTTGCAGGCTCATGATTGCCTCGGAAGAATGCGAACGGGAATTCGATCAGGCATTGTAGCGTCGAACCGTGACGGTGACAGCGTTCGCGTGCACGTCTCATGAGAATCTACGCGAATCAAAAACAAACAGGCCCGATGACTTGCGCCATCGGGCCTGTTGTTCGCGGGGAACCGCCTTGCACTAGTGCAGAAGCGGTCTCACGTGAAAGCGAATAAGCCGCTTAGATCGGCTTGATGTTCGCAGCTTGCTTGCCCTTCGGGCCAGTCTTGACCTCGAACGACACGCGTTGGTTTTCTTGCAGCGACTTGAAGCCGTCAACCTTCACTTCCGAGAAGTGAGCGAACAGGTCTTCACCGCCGGCGTCCGGGGTGATGAAGCCGAAGCCCTTTGCGTCGTTGAACCACTTAACAATACCGGTTTCCATGTTTTTTCCTAATAAAACAATAGCCCAGGGTCGAAATGACCCCTCTAGCGCTGACAATCAAGGGAAAATGAAGGACTAGAAACCAGCGAGAAGCAGGAAAACTACGTCTGACAACAACTTCGCGGCTTGACAATCTGCAATTCGTTTTATACGTGTAGACTCGGCGCTTGTCAACAGGGGAAATGCCGCAAATCCGGTAATCATTTCCGCCATCGGCGAGGAATTTGGGCGGGCTTCGGGTGTCCGAGCGGAGGTCACTGCCCGTACAATGGGCGTTTTATCCCGCGCTCATGCTGTTGTCGCGCGTGCGGCCCGCGTTTTGTGATGTCCGAAGCCGTTTCTGGGTGTTTTCCCCTATTCGGTGCGCATTACGGTGCACATTACGGCGCGCATTACGGCGCGGACGACGGCGCGCATTTTCAAATGCACGTGTCCGCCGCACGCCACGCGACCACCATTGGGCCTCTAACCTGCCTACGGATGGAGCCTACCCGCCTCATGCGACCCTCGCCGTCGCAATCTGAAGTTCGTACGTCAAGCCAATTGCGCTGGCTCACCCGTTGGCGCACGCACGCGCTCAGCCTGGCTGTTTGTGCGACGCTCGCCGCTTGCGCCGGCTCACCGACCTACGGCCCGGTGCCGGCCGGAAGCTACCGGGTGAAGTCGGGCGACACGCTCTACGGCATCGCGCGCGCCAATAATGCCCGTGCCGCCGATCTCGTGCGCTGGAACGGTCTGACGGATCCCGACAAGATCGAGGTCGGTCAGGTGCTGCGTGTCGTTCCGCCCGCAGGGTCGTCCAGCGCCTCGTCGGGCGGGAGTTCGTCGTCTGACAGCGCCAGATCGCGGGCGCCCGATCGGACTGCGCCCAAGCGTACCCCCGTGCCCGCCGCGCCCCGCATCGCAACCAACAAAATTCCGATGGTGTGGCCCGCCAACGGCCCGGTGCTGGCGAATTTCAATGGCAGCAGCAACAAGGGTGTCGATATTGGCGGCAACGCAGGCGATCCGATCTATGCGGCGGCGGCCGGCAAGGTCGTGTATGCGGGAAGCGGTTTGCGTGGCTACGGCAACCTCGTGATGTTGCAGCACGAAAACGGGTACCTCACTGCCTACGCCCACAACCGCACGATTCTGGTCAAGGAAGGCGCGTCGGTCAGCAAGGGGCAGAAAATTGCCGAAATGGGCGACACCGACTCGCACGGCACGGTCAAGCTGCACTTCGAAGTGCGTCAGAAGGGCACGCCGTTCAATCCTCGCGACTTCCTGCCGTCGCGCTAATTGGCTCCGTATCGCAACGTATTGCAACGTTTCGCACCGTATCGGTGTGGCGAACGCGTACCGCCAAAGCAAAAGCACGGCAAGGCGCGATGCCTTGCCGTGCTTTCATTTCGTGGCGTCGGTCGCGCGTGACGGATCGCTCAGGCTGACGCGAGGAAGCCCTGCGCCAGGCCGTGGGCGCGCGCATCGCGCAAATCGCGATGCGCGCGCGGATCGGTCCACACCAGCAGATGGAGCGCAGCGAGCGCGCGCGGATCGTTGAGCAACTCCCATTTCTGCGTGTTCGTCAGTCTCGCCGGTCCCTTGAACAACGCGGTCTCGATACGGCCGGCACGCACGGCATCGCGCTTCGGATCGTCGAGGGTCGGCACCACGCTCGCGGCCATCATGGCGTTGGCCACGGGATCGACCACGGCATCGACGAAGTCGACATGTCTGCGCGACGCTTCGGTGTACTTCTGCGTCATGCGCAGTTCCTTGGGCGGCCACGACTCCTCCGGAATCAGGAACAATCGTGCACGCTTGAGGCCGCGCCCCAGCGACACCCGGCTGGAGAACACGGAGACGGGAATCGAGATCATCATGGACCCGACGATCGGCATCAGCCACCAGATAAAGTCGGGGTTGAGCCAGTAGACGAGCGCGCCCCACCCCATCCCGATCAGCGTATGCAGACCGTGACGTCGAATCGCCTCGCCCCAGTGGGTCTCGGCGTCTTCGCGCGGCGGCGATTTCCATTGAATCGCGATGCCAGTGAGTGCGGCGAGTACGAATTGCGTGTGAAAGAGCATGCGCACGGGCGCGAGAACGGCCGAGAAGACGAGCTCGATGAACATGCTCACGGTGAGCGCAAACGCGCCGCCGAAGCGCTTGGCACCTTTCGCCCAGATCAGTACGACAGCCAGGATCTTCGGCAGGAAGAGCAGCGTTGCGGTCGCCGAGAACAAGGCCAGTGCGCGTTCGGGATGCCACTCCGGCCAGACGGGGAAAAGCTGTCGAGGGGCCGTGAAATACTCGGGCACGACGAGGGTGTGCTTGGCGAGCAGGCACGTCGAGAGGATGAGGAAGATGAACCACAGCGGCGCGGAAACGTAGGCCATTGCGCCCGTGACGAACACGGCGCGGTGCACCGGATGCATGCCCTCGGCGAGGAACAGCCGGAAATTCATGAGGTTGCCGTGGCACCAGCGGCGGTCGCGCTTGAGTTCGTCGAGCAGGTTCGGCGGCATCTCTTCATAGCTGCCGGGCAGGTCGTACGCGATCCACACCCCCCAGCCGGCACGCCGCATCAACGCGGCTTCGACGAAGTCGTGGGAGAGAATCGCCCCGGACATTGCGCCTTTGCCCGGCAGCGGGGCGAGCGCGCAATGCGCCATGAACGGCTTCATGCGAATGATCGCGTTGTGGCCCCAGTAGTGCGATTCGCCCAATTGCCAGTAGTGCAGACCGGCGGTGAAAAGCGGGCCGTACACCCGTCCGGCGAACTGCTGCAAACGCGCATAGAACGTTTCGCGCCCGGCGGCGAGCGGCGCCGTCTGTATCAGGCCGGCACTCGGGTGTGCTTCCATCATGCGCACCAGCTTGGTCAGACACTCGCCGCTCATGACGCTGTCCGCGTCGAGCACGATCATGTACCGATAGTCGTTGCCCCAGCGGCGGCAGAAGTCGTCGAGGTTGCCGCTCTTGCGCTTCACGCGGCGCTTGCGACGACGGTAGAAGATACGGCCGAAGCCGTCGACCTCGCGACACAGCGCCTGCCAGGCATCGACTTCGGCCGTGCAATTGTCGGCCTCGTTCGAATCGGACAGGATGAAGAAATCGAAACGTTCGAGCGAATCGGTCTTTGCAAGCGATTCGTAGGTCGCACGCAAACCGGCGAAGACGCGGCCGACGTCTTCGTTGCAGATCGGCATGACGATGGCGGTGCGTGCATCGGGGGCGATCGGCGCGTCGCCTGCCGCCATCTTCGAGATCATGTGACGCTCGCCGCCGAAGAGCAGGACGAAGAACCCGAAGATCGCGGTCCAGAACCCCGCCGAGACCCAACCGAAGAGCAGCACGAACAGCGCCAGCACGGCAAATTCCAGCGGATCGGCGCCGTGATACGGCAGCACGGACGCCATGAAATGCGTGGCCAACGCCGTCTGCGCGATCATCAGGGTGAGCAGCATCCAGCGACGGCGCCGCCCCGCTTGCGACCATTGACCTTTGGGATCGGGTGCATCGCGCACGAGCGGTTCGGGGTCCTTGCGCCCCGTCAGGGCGCGCCACAGGCGTGCGAGCGGATTGAGCGACCAGACACGCGGAATCAGCGACGTGCGGCGCACGGGCGGCGCGACGCGCAACGTCTGCACGCCACGCACCTCGTTCAATCCGACGGCGGCGGCGAGCGATCCGCCTTCGGTCAACGCAAGCCGCGCCGGTTGCGAGGCGAGTACCGCATCGCTGTCGGATTCGATTTCGGCGATATCGGGGGCATGCCACGCTGTTGCCGTCACGGCGGCGGCGGCAGGTGCGTCGGGCTGCGAGGCGCCGCCGGGGGCTTCGGAGGCGACCGTGCTGGCAACCTCCGCAGTCGTATCGGCGGGCGCAGACACGCCATCCACCGCGCCGTTCGCGACGCGCGCGGCGAGCAGGCGTTGCAAGCGGGTGAGAACGTCGAGCGAATCGCCGCCGTCACGCCTCGCTTGCGCGAGCAGGGCGCGGCGTTTCTCGGCGGGCAGCGGCAGCCGGTCGACGTACAACTCGTCGACGGGAATGTCGGCGCGATCGCTCACTCGGGGGGTAACAGGTAGCTCCACGTTTCGGATAGGGTGTTACTGCCGTTGCGCAGGTAAGCGCGCATTTCGACGGGTTTCTCGGAATCGAGGCGGCGCATGCGAAGCATGACGCGATAGCCTCCGGTGACGTCATTGCGCTGCGTCTGGACTTCAAGCAGCTTGCCATTGCTGTCGATGGATACGTTCCCTTCGACCTTGGCATCTTCTGGCAGTTTCTTAAGCGCCGGGCCCTCGAAATCGAGCGCAAACAACAGACTGTCGTCCGGTTTTCCCCGGTAGCCATGCCCACGCCGGCTTTGCGACACCCACGCCGTCGGCGGGCGCTTGTCATTGTCTTTCTGCCACGAAAGCCGGTATTCGATCGTATAGGGCTGCTTGGGCTTGGGCGGTGCATCTGGCACCCAATAGGCGACGATATTGTCGTTGGTTTCGTCGGGCGTCGGAATTTGTACCAGTTCCACGCGGCCCTGCCCCCATTTACCCTTGGGTTCGACCCAGGCGCTCGGGTGGGATTCGTAATGATCGTCCAGATCCTGATAGTTGCCGAAGTCGCGGTCGCGCTGCACGAGCCCGAATCCCCCCGGATTCGACAATGAGAACGACGATACGAGCAAACGCTTCGGATTGACCAGCGGACGCCAGATCCATTCGCCAGTCCCCGACTGGATCGAGAGACCGTCGGAGTCATGCACTTCAGGACGGTAGTCGGGCACCGCCGCCGGCTGATTCTCACCGAAGAAGAACATGCTCGTGAGCGGCGCAATGCCCAGCTTGGTAACGTTCTCGCGCAGGAAGAGCTCGGCCTTTACGTCCACGGTAGTGTCAACGCCCGGGCGCAGCACAAACCGATACGCGCCAGTCGCACGCGGCGAATCGAGTAGCGCGTAGATGACCAGTTCCTTGGCGCCCGGCGCGGGACGTTGTATCCAGAATTCCGTGAAGCGCGGAAACTCCTCGCCGGAATTGAGCGCTGTGTCGAGCGCCAGCCCGCGCGCGGACAGGCCGTACGTCTGGTTCTTGCCCAGGGCGCGGAAATAGCTCGCGCCAAGGAAAACCATGACTTCGTCCTTGTATTTGGGCGTGTTGACCGGGAAATGGACGCGGAACCCCGCGAATCCCAGCCCACGCAGCTGCTTCGGATCGACTTTCAATGCGCCAAAATCGAACATGTCCGGGTGGTAGCGCAATTCGCGCACGCTGTTGCCCACCAGTTCGTTGATCTTGACCGGACGATCGTAGTAAGAGCCCTCGTGGAAGAACATGAGCTCGAACGGCAGCTTCTGCGCTCGCCACAATGCCTTTTCAGGCTTGAAGCGAATGTTGCGGTAACGATCGTAAGAAAGGTTCTGCAGATCTTTGGGTAGATTCGGATCTTTCGGCTTGTAGCGGCTGTTCGCAAGCGTGCGGGCCTGCTTCGCAACGTCGTCGAACGAGAAGGCATGCGCCGCGCCAGAAACCAGCGCGCAAAAACTGAGCACGCTGGCCAGCGCCAGACGCAAGGCACGTCGGGAAGTCATGCGGGAAACCGTGTTGACCAAGAATTCCATCGGCAGTGGGAAGTGGCATGTAATGCGCGTGCCAACCGTAGCCAGCGTGCGCCGAACGCGCAATTTTACCCGTTCATTTACCGATTGACTAAAGATACATCGGCAAAACCTTCGAAGCGGGCACTCACATTACCTCAATCGTCCGCCCCGACGCTGCCCCACTCCCACTACAAATTTGTGACGATTTGTGACCAACCCGCAAAATGGAAAGGTTTCACTCCATTTTCAACCCGTCTCAATCCGCCAGCCCGCGTTCTCACCCGCGTTCTCACCGGCTTCTCACCCGCTTCTCGGACCGCTTCCCCGGCCACTTTTCCAACCACCTCTCCAACCACCTCTCCAACCACTTTCCCACCCACCCCATCAGCATGCCACCGCCCCACCCACCGCCCCCCCCCCCTCCCCGATTACAACCCCGACGGACCAGAGGCCCCTTTCCGCCGCTCAGACATAAACCCAACTCGCTGCAAAAAGGGGCCTCCGGTCCGTCTCCTCAATCTCGTCAACCTCCCCCGTTCTGCCCGTGCCCCAATTCCCTATTCACAATTCCCAATTGTCTCAACCCAATTCAGCTACATTCCCGCTCACACGCCCCCCCCCGCCCACTTGCCCTACTTCGCATCAAATTTCACACCAACCTCAGGCGCCGGCGCTACACATCGATGTGCACGCAAGTTGTCAAGAAAACGCCGCACCACCGGCAACACCCTCGCCTCGATGTCCCCATGCCCATACCCGAATCCAGCAAAGTTGAAATGCGTCGCACCGTCAACCACCGCTAGCCAGTGACACCCCGCAGGCATGTCCGCATACGGCTCCGTACGCGCCTGCCATCGGCCATCAAGCGGCTCGTCACGCGTACCCGTCACCAACAACACCGGCTTGCGAATCTCACGCCACGCCCCCGCAGGAAAGATCCGCCCCGACCCCTGCGGCGAAAACGCTATGTAACCGTCGAATCGGTCACCGCTCGCAACACCCAACCTGTTCTTTGCCCCCGCTTCAATCATCACCACGGCCGCCCCCATGGAATGCCCCCCGAAAACAGCCGGCCCAGTCCGACACTGCGCCCGCGCCCAACGCAACGCCGCCCCAGTGTCCTCCAGTCGGTCAACATACGCTTCGGGATCCGTAGTGAGCACCAACAAACCATCACGCAATCCGCCGCTGCGCACCCGATCACGCAAGGAGTCATGCCCGCTTTCCTTGTGCGCCATGGTCACCGTCAACCACCCATACCCCGAAAGCGCTCGCCCCAGCCACGCAAGCGCATCGCGATCATCCCCCGCACCAGGACTCAATATCGCCACGCCACTACAATCAGACGCCGGCCGAAAAACATGAAGATCGGCGTACGCGCCATCGCCACGCAACACCCGCAAGTCATCCCCCGTCAGCGACGACGCCCTCGACTCAGGACGCGCGCTCGGCGAGGAAGCAGGGACAGACGCAGATTTCGGCACCGGATTGCCCGGCACCATCGTGTCGGCAGCCACCGCCGACAAAGGGAACAAAACGAGTAACAACGCCATTACGCTGCAGGCACCAAGCGCGGCAAGCATCGTCCCGAATGTTCGACTCACAACGCTGCGCGACTCTCCGAACATCCATTCTCCCTTGCCTTCAGGCAACCCTCAGCCACTCAGCCACTCCACCCCTTCAGCCCATGCGGCCAGGAACAACGGCCTCGCGCCGAAGTCCCGCTGCGACATCTCACGATGAACCATCTTAGCGCGGATTGCGTAGGGACTCCGCATGAATTTTGCCTGCGGCAAGGCCGTCTCTCATGCGCAGCGTGCACGTCAGACACGCTGAAGCGGGCCGCGCGATAAACCGAGTGCCAGCGCATAGCCGCCGGGATCGAAGCACCATGTCAACGCGATCAGCGCCACGTTGAGCAGGATGAGTCCAATCCACGACGCAATGAAGCTGCCCGTCTCGGCAAGCACCGCACCGGCGGCAAACGGCGCCAGCGCGGCGATGCAAAAGCCTACGCCTTGCATGAACGCGGCAAGCGCCGCCGCGTGACCCGGATGGGCATGGTGATCGAGCGCCAACACGAGCCCGAGTGAGAACGTGCCACCCAATCCGAACCCGATGGCGCCGACCCACCCCCATGCGGCGACGTCCGGCGCGACCGACAGCCCGACAAGACCACCCACCGTGGCGGCAAGCGCAAGCGTAAGCCAACGTCGGCGGTCGACATTGCGGCGCGCAAGCCACGGCAGCGTCAACGCCGCAACGACCTGACATGCCGTCATCCCCGCCAGTAAGGCGCCGCTGCGCGTCGGGCTCAGGCCATGCTGCTGATAGTACGGCGGCAGCCACGCAACCATCGTCGTATAGGTGCAGTTGATGAATCCGAAATAGACAGCGAGCGTCCACGCACGACGCTTGCGCAACAGTGCGAACATGGACGGAACGCTGCCCGCCACCGGCGCGACGCGCTCGCTCGCGGCCAGACACGCGGCCCGCAGGTGAGCCGCCGTGGTCACCGCCGATCGCGCCGCCGGAACCAACGGCGTACACCACCAAACGAGCGCGGCAGCGCATACCACGCCAAGCCATATCCCCAGCCCGGCGCGCCAATCGCCGGTCGCGGACGCCACCCACGGACTCGCCGCGGCCCCAAGCCCGCCTCCGCCCATGAGCGCGGCGGAATATAGACCCATCATCGCCGTCATGCGCGCAGCGCTGTAGTTCGCTTTCACCACGCCGGGCAACTGGGCCTGAATGATCGCGATGCCAATGCCCGACACGAGCGCTGTGGCGAGCAGCGTCGGCGTATCGTCGGCGACGAAGCGCGCCCCGCAGGCGAGCGCCAGCGCCGCCAACCCCACCAGCACGCCCCAACGCTCGCCGAAGCGGCGCGCCAGTCCGTCTGCCGCAAACGCGCCCGCGCCCATTGCAAACACCGGCAACGACGTCAGCAATGCCGCCACGGGATAGGTCATCCCGGTCGCCTCGCGGATTTGCGGCAGCAGCGGACTAATGGATGTGAGCGTCGGCCGCAGCGTCAACCCGATCGCAACGATGGCCAGCCAGAGGGTCATACGGCAACGCCCTCGCTCACTACGATATGACCGTTCGCCACCACCCATCGACGCGGCGCACGTGTGGCGATGGCCTGCGCAGCATTCACGGCATCGACCAAAACCAGATCGGCGCGAGCACCCACATGCAAGCCGTAGTCGTCAAATCCGCACACCCTCGCCCCCTGAGCGGTGACGCAATCGAGCGCAATCTCCAACGCGTCGTCGCGGCGCAGGTTGTAGCGCAGACCGATCATCATCGCGCGTTCGAGCATGTCGGGCGAACCGTACGGCGTCCACGTGTCGCGAATGCCGTCGTTGCCGCCCGCCAGCGGAACGCCCGCACGGCGGCAGGCCATGAGCGGCGGCACAGCGCGCGACGGCGGCGCGGTCGTGATGAGCGCAACGCCGGCGTCGGCCAGACGCGCGAGCATCGCATCGGCACGCGCCGGCTCCAGCTCTCCCAGGCAAAAGCCATGCGATACCACGACCTTGCCTTGCATGCCGAGCGCGTCGATGCGCTCGAGCATCAGGTCGAGCGTAAACACGCCCATTTCGCCCGGCTCGTGCAAATGGATGTCGACAGGACATCCATGCCGGTCGGCCAGCGCGAACATGGCGTCGAGCGATGCCTTCGGGTCTCGATCGATGGCGCACGGATCGAGCCAGCCGAGCACGTCGGCACCCCGCGCAAGCGCGTCGTCGAGCAACGCCACGGTGCCCGCGCGATCCAGCACCCCCGATTGCGGGAACGCTACGATCTGCATGTCGAGGGTGTCCGCCAGCCGGTCGCGCGTGGCGAGTACGCCGTCGAGGTGGCGCAGGCCCGCGTCGGTATCGATGTCGACGTGCGTGCGCAGCCGCGTGGTACCTGCCGCGAGAAACGCCCGCGCGAGGCCGAGCGACGCCGCCCCGGCGTCGTGTCCACGCTCGGCGCGCCACTGACGCTCGTTGTCGATTCGGTCGATGAGCTGCGAGCCACACGCGTTGACGTACCACGGCATGCCCCACAGGGTCTTGTCCAGATGGGTGTGCGACTCGACCAGACCGGGCAGCAGCAATGCGCCACACGCATCGATCTGACGCGCGGCATTGTTGCGCACCTCGGGCAGCGACGGCGTGAGCGCAGCGATCCGCCCATGCTCGACGCGTATGTCGATCGTCGCCCCATTCATGTCCCGCGCGTTGCGAATCTCCAGTGTTGTCATGCCTTCCTCAATTCCGTGATGAAGTGAATCGGCAGCACGCCGCGCTCGCTCGCGGGGTGCCGCCTGCCAGTGACGTTCGCAATTTCGATGTCACCGCCGCCCCGGTCAGGTGCTCTGCGCGAGGCCTGCTGCAACGTTGCGCGAACGCGTGAACACACTCACGGCCACGAACGTCACCGCATTCACGGCGAGCGCCACAAGTCCCATGTTGATCGACGCGACCGTATCCGACACGCCAGGAAGCAGCGTGCGCAGGTTGACGTCGAACCCAACGGCCGCCGCCAGCACGACAGCGCCAGCGCCGATCCCCGCGAATGCACCGTACTTGTTGCCGAAGGGACGCGGCAACAGGCTGGACACGAACGACGGGAACAGTTGCGTAAGCAGGCTCGAAGCGAAAAGCGCCAGCGCCACGAACGTCGCCCCGCCCCGCAACACGAAGCCCACCGCCACCAGCCCGAAGACCGGCAACACACGCTTGGCGAGCTTACCGACAACGGCATCGCTCGCCTGCGGCGCAATGCCGTCGCGGTAGATGTTCTTCGCAATCAGTGTCGACGCATTGAGCAGGATCATCGAACCCGGCACGAGCGCGGTCAACACCCCGACGCCGCCAATCACGCCCACGAACCACGGAGAAAATGTCTGCTTCACAATGCGCAGCAACGCGAGATCCGAATCTGCGCCGGTCAAACCAGGCACTTGCAGAATCGCGGCGAACCCCACGAAGAACATGAACGCAATGACCATCTGGTAGAGAGGCATCAGGATCGTGTTCTTGCGCACGGCACCCTCGGTCCTGGCCGCGTACACGGACGTGAACACATAGGGGTACAGGTAGTAGCCGAGCGACGTGAGCAGGATCGTCGAGTTGTACCAGGAAAGCGTCAGGCCGCTCGCAGGCATCTGCAAAAAGCCGGGACGCGACGCGTCGATACGCGCGAACATCTCGCCGAAGCCGCCAAAGTAATGCAGCGGCAGATAGACGCCAAGGAACACTGCGATCACGAGAATCAAGATGTCCTTGTATATGGCAATGCTTGCAGAACCGTGAATGCCCGACACGCTGATGTAGAGCACCATCGCAATCGCACCGCACCAGATCGCCACCGCCGGCGTAATCGTGCCGTACGACGCCTCCGACACGATGATGCCCAGTCCGCGCAACTGAATGATCAGCAGCGCGGTCATGCCGAGCACTGCCACCAGCGAGACGACGACACCGAGCGCTCGCGAGCGGTACGCACTGACAAAGAAGTCCGAGAACGAAACACAGCCGTGCCGCATCGCGTGACGCCAGACGGCCGGCAGCATCCAGTAGCCAAGCAAATACGCCAGCGCGCCGTAGGCAAGAATGTAGAACGCGGGCGGCCCCTTGCTGTAGGCCCATCCGCTCGCGCCGAGGAACGTGAAGGTCGAGAACGCCTCCCCCGCCATCAACAGAAAGACGAGCAGCGTGCCGAAGCCGCGACCGCCCACAGCCCACTGCTCCAGACTCATCGTGCGCCCGCGACGAGCGCGTAACCCCACGAAGAGCGCGAATGCGAGAAACGCAACGATAACGGCGAGCGCAGCGTTCATGACGCAGCTCCGTCAGTTCCAACGGGTGCGCGCGCCGCCTTCGCCACGTCACGCGCGGCCTCGCGCGATCCGTCGAAATGAAACATCACGCCCATGACCACTGAAGTGAGCAGCAACCAGACGATATTCCATGTCATGAGGAACGGCAGACCCGCCAGCCGAGCACCCAGATGTTCGGCCAGCCAGCCGCCGCTGTAGAAAGCCGCGACAGGAAGCGCGGCCAGGCAATGCACAGGTTTCATAACGTCTCCAGACCCAAAGGGATTTCAAGGTCGGCCGCGCGAATGGGACTGCGGCGGCCCCCAATGGCTTGACCACTTCGTTCATGCCCGGCGCGATAGCACACCCTCATCGATTTGCATATCATCAACCAAACACAACAAAATGATTAACCATTTTTGTTGACCATTATCGGCAACGATGGATCGAAATGCAAGGTCGAGATGGCGGGACGGCCGACACCGAGGGTTTTCCGGGAGGTAGCGCCGGGGGCGAAGGGGCCGGGTACAATGCGCCCCACATGTACGTGAACCGCGATTTTCAAGGAGATCGGGCTTGAGCCGCACCGCAGCACCAGCGTCGCCGCGCGACGCGTCCCGCACCGAGCCAACCCACGCTCACGATGCGGCCCAGGATCTGCCAACCGGTGGCGACGACACGCCGGGCAGCGCGGGGCAGCAGATCGAGGCACGTGTCTACCAGGCCATTTCGCAGGCGCTGCTCTCGGGCAAGCTCCGGCCAGGTATGCCGCTGCGCGAACGCAATCTGGCTCAGGCGCTCGATTGCACGCGCGGCGCGGTGCGCAAGGTGCTCGCCCGGCTCGGCTTTGAGGGCAAGCTGGTGCTCGAACCCAACCGGGGCGCTTTCGTGCCACAACCGTCGCTCGACGACATCCGTCAGACGTACCGCGCTCGGCGCGTGCTGGAATCCGGTGTGATTGCGAGTCTTTGCGGGCATTTGAGCGCGTCGCAGCTTGCGATGCTCGACGCGCATGTCGCCATGGAGGCCCGCTCCCATGCCGAAGGCACGCATGAGCGCTCGATACGTCTTGCGGGCGAGTTTCACCTGAAGTTGATCGGCATGGCGGATAGCGCCGAACTCGACACGTTTGCGCGCCAGCTCGTCGCCAAGACGGAGCTTTACAAGGCGCTATACGACCCGGCGGAGTTCATGCATTGCGCACCGACGGAGCACGCACAACTCGTGAGCCAGTTGCGTGACGGCAAAGCGCTCGCCGCGATGGCGCTCGCGACCGCGCATCTCGACGAACTCGAAGCGCGAGTGCTCGCCCGCGCCGCGGCTGCCGAAACTCCCGATTTCCGCGCCATCTTTGCCGAGGCGTTTGCGCCCGCACCACGGTGAGCGCCCTGCCCATCGGGCAACGCTGGTTGACGCGACACACTGCGCTGTCGCCCGTCAAGCCTCGCGGCAATCCCGCCACGGCGTTGGGCGTTGCGTGGCGCACATCCCCCAATCGGGGGTATATTGCGCCTGTTTGCGGTGGGCCTGCGGCCCGCCTGCCATTTTCACCCTCCCCCGCTTGACGCAAGAAAGCGCGAAGCCCGAAGGAAGCCCATGTCCGATCTGGTAGTCCACGGCGGCCAGCCGCTACGCGGCCGCATCACCCCCTCCGCCAACAAGAATGCCGTTCTCCCGGTGCTGTGCGCCACGCTGCTCACCGATCAGCCAGTGCGCCTCATCGGCGTGCCCGAGATCACCGATGTTCGCAAGATCCTCGACATCTTTCGTCAACTCGGCAGCGAGGTGAGCGTCGATTTCGATGCCGGCACGCTCGACATCCACCACCACAGTACCCAGTTCGACCCGCGCACCGACCATCTGCCGGAAGAAATGCGTTCGTCGATCATGCTCGTGCCACCGCTGCTCGCGCGTTTCGGCGTCGCACGCATCGAAGACAACGTCAAGGGCTGCACGCTGGGTGTGCGCGAGATCGATCCGCATATCGAAGTGCTGCGCCATTTCGGCGGACGCGTCGAGCGCACTGAAGGCTCGCTGCTCATTCACGCGGACGAAACACGTCCCGCCATCCATCACTGGCTCGATTACGCGTCGGTGACGACCACGGAGAATTTCGTGCTGTGCGCGGCAACCGCCAAGGGCCGGTCGCAGTTGAACAACGCGGCGTCGGAGCCGCATGTGCAGGAGTTCTGCCGCTTCATGCAGATGCTGGGAGTGCCGATCGAGGGCCTAGGCACGTCGCAACTCGCGATCGAAGGCGTCGAGCGCTTTGGCGGCGGCGAATTCCGTTTTGCGGAAGACTTCCATGAGATCACGACGTTCCTGGCGCTCGGCGCCATCACCGGCGGAGAAATCACGGTCAAGAACACCGCGCCGGACCAGTTCCCGCTCATCGACCGCACGTTCGCCAAGTTCGGCGTGAAGGTCGAACACCGCGACGGCTGGTCGACCGCCACGGCGCCAGGCAAGCTCAAGGTGCAAACGCCGTTCACGCAGAACATCCTGACGAAGGTGGAAGCCGCGCCGTGGCCGTATTTTCCGGTCGACCTGCTGCCGATCTTCATCGCACTGGGCGTGAAAGCCGAGGGCAGCGCCATGTTCTGGAACAAGGTCTATGACGGCGCAATGGGTTGGTCGACCGAATTGTCGAAGTTCGGCGCGCATGTGTTCCAGTCCGATCCGCATCGCCTGATTACGTTCGGCGGCGTGCCGCTCACGCCGGCCGTCGTCGAGAGTCCGTACATCATTCGCGTGGCAATTGCGCTGCTCATGGTGGCGGCGAGCATCGACGGTCAGTCGACGATCAAGAACGCCGACCCGATCCGGCGCGCGCATCCGCGTTTTGTGGAGAATCTGTGCTCGGTGGGTGCGAACGTCGTCTGGACGACACCCAAGTAAGCCGTCGATTTTCTGTACAACGGCTTGCTTTGCACGGCACGCCCCAACGCGTGCCGTGACGATGCAGGTACGGATACCGAGTCGCTCAGTCTCTGAGCGGCTGGTGCGCCGTCTCGCGAGCGGCGAGAAGTGCAATGGCCGTGACGGTGAGCGCCGCCGTGACATACAGCGATACGGAGAGTGTCGTGCCGTACGTCTTGTATAGGGTCACGATGATGAGCGGCGCAAATCCCCCTCCGAGAATGCCCGCGAGGGTATAGGCGAGCGACGACCCGGCGTAGCGCACGCGCGTCGGGAACTGCTCGGTGACAAAGGCCGCCTGCGGGCCGTACATGATCGCGTGGATCACCAATCCGACGATCACGGACAACACGATCAGCACCGGTTGGGACGTATCGAGCAGCACGAAGAAGCCATACGCCCAGATCACCGCACACAGCACGCCGAATCCATACACCGGACGACGGCCAAGCTTGTCCGAGAGCGCACCGAACAGCGGCACGGTCAGTGCATTGCATGCCGTGCCGAACAGCACCGCCGTAAGCGCCAGCGGACGCGACAGGTGCAGCGTGCCCGTCACATACGTCAGCGTGAAGACGACCATCAGCGCATAGAGCACGTCGGAGCCGATGCGCGAACCGCCGGCCACGAGCAGATTGCGCCAGTGCGAACGGAAGACGTCGGCGATGGGCATCTCCGCCTGACGCTCCGATTGCTGGATCGCCTCGAACATCGGCGTTTCCTCCACGCCTCGACGCACCCACAGGCCGAAGCCGACCAGCACTAGGCTCAGCAGGAACGGCAGGCGCCAGCCCCATGCGAGAAAGTCGTCGGGCGAAATCGACAGCGTGATGAGCGCAATGAGACCGGTGGCGAGCAACGTGCCGAACGACGGACCGACCTGCGTCCACGACGCGTTCAGGCCGCGCTTGCGCTGATCGCCATGCTCCACCGAGAGCAGCACCGCCCCGGCCCACTCCCCGCCGAGTGCGACCCCCTGCACGAAGCGCAATGCGACCAACAGCACCGGACTCCATATTCCGATCGACGCGTACGTCGGCAACAAGCCCATCAGGCCGGTGGTCAGCCCCATGACCACGAGCGTGAGCACCAGCACCGCACGCCGTCCGATCTTGTCGCCGAGATTGCCGAACACGAAGCCGCCCAGCGGCCGCGACACATAGCCCACGGCATAGGTCGACAAGGCAAGGATGGTGCCGACCAACGGATCGACCGACGGGAAGAACAGGTGATTGAACACCAGGGCCGCGAGCGTGTTGTACACGGTGAAGTCGTACCACTCGAGCGTGGTGCCCACCATGCTGGCCGTCGCGAGGCGGCCTTTGTTCGGGCGCTGCTGGCCGGTGGCGGTAACGGCGGCTTCACGCGCGTCGCGCGTGTCGGAATACGTGGTCATGGAGGTCTCCAGAGATATGCGCGAGACTCGCCGGATAACCGGGTCTCGCAAGAGGATGGCGAGACGTCAGTCGTCGTTGGCGCCGAGACGCCACAGCATGGCGAAGCGGGTGACTTCGCTGGCCGGCACGCCATAGGCGGCGGCCAGCGTTTGTGCGGCAGTGCCCACGGCGTCCGGATCAACGCCTTCGATCAGCACAACGGCATCGGCAGGCGGCAGCGCTGCGTCCGTGGCGGTGAGCGAGACGGACAGCGCCGGCACGGTGACCTGTAGCGTGGCACGCACGATACCGTCGCCCTGTGCAAGTTCGGCGAGCTGCGCGTGCAAACGCGAGCGGGCCTGCGCGACCGCCGTCTCGGTCAACACGAATGCGGCAAGCATGCCGCCCTGACCTTCTCCCGCCTCGATCTCGAGCGTGCCGACCCGGCGCTGCGTGCCCTGCATACGCGCGAAGTTGCGCAACGACCACGCTGTCTGATGGTGGAAGGCCCGGCGGTAAGGCTCGCTCGTAAAGACGTCGGCGTCCTGCGTGCAGTAGAGCGCCAGATATGGGCGGGCGCAGTCGTGCATGGCCTTGAAGCGACGCGCGAATCGAAAGCCCGGTATCGCCACACGCTCCTGCATGTGTTCGCGGTCGTACCAGCGGTTGAAGTCGGCTTCGAAGGCCGGATCGATACTCGTCCAGATGCAGAGTTGGGCGCGGGGGGCTGTCACAGTCATGAGGCATTCCATCGGTTTCGACAATCGGGAGGCCGAACGACACGCGATGCGCGTGGCTCGACCGATTTGCCGAGTGTGCAAAACCTGACGGGAGCGCGTCCAACAAGAAATCAAATTCGCCGCGACAGCAAATTCTTATGACTTACGCGCAGCGCTTGCCGCGCAGAGATCGACGAGGAGATGTAGGGGACATGCCGCGCACGCCATGCAACGGCCGACGGCTCAGGACTCGGCGGCGCCCCACGCCGGAGCGGTCATGGCTGCAGCGGGCGGGATGGCGATGTCCTGCCCCATGTTCAAGGCGAATTCGCTGGCGGTGCGCTGCGCAAGACGCGCCACGTTTTCGGCCAGCAACGCGCCCGTGCGGAATGATCCGACGAGCGGGAGGTTGGGGAAATTGGCGTTCACGCGCAGCAGATGCAGGCTGTGCTCGCCCAGTTCGCGCTGAATGATGGCCGGCGGGAGCATCGCCACGCCGAAGCCGTCGGCAACAAGCCGGATGATGGCGGCGACCGAGGTCATGCAGTTCACGCGCACCGGCCGATCGGCCGCGACCGAGAACATACGCTCGAGTGTTTTGTGCGGCCCGGAGTTGCGCGAAAAGCTCACCAGCGGATACACCGCCAGATCGGACACATCGAGCGTTTCGCCTTCGAGATTGAGCTTCGGGCTCGCCACCCAACGCATCGGAAACTCTGCAAGCGGCAGATTTTCGATCCCGGCGCCGTTTTGAACATCGGTCTGCAACACGAGGTCGAGCGTTCCCCCTTCGAGCTGTTTGCACAGATTGATGGTCGTCTCGCTGGTGACTTCGATCTCGAGCTGCGGATACTCACGGTGAATGCGCGCGGCCAGATCCGGAAACCAGCTGTGCACGATCGACTCGACAACGCCGATCTTGAGCACACCCGGCGGCATGTCCGGATCGCTCAGTTCGCGCTTCATCTCCTGCCCCAACATGACGATGCGCTCGGCATACGCCAGCGCCTTCTGACCCGCCGCCGTGAGCGTGACCTCGCGGGCGCTGCGATCGAACAGGCGCACCCCGAAGCTCTGCTCCAGCGACGCGATCCGGCTGGACACCCCCGCCTGCGTTGTGTGCAGACGTTCGGCCGTCAGACGGAAATTACGTAGCTTGGCAAGCCAGACGAAGGTTTCGAGAAAGCGCAGGTTCATGCGGCGTGGCGGGTGGCGGATGGCGATAAGGCGGCAAGCCATGGGGAATGCCCCATTCTAGCCGGAACAGAAATGCGACAAGGCAACGCTATTTGCGGACATCCGCAGCGACATGGGTGTTACGGGGGAACGTTCCCGCCATGTTTCGTTTTCGTAACGTTTACGGTGGGGCGCTGGCGACACGCGTTACGTGCGCCCTTGAAAATCATAGCGTTAGCCGCGTCAAGCGAACTGGCACGGGACTTGCTGAATGTTATCCAACGGCCCGCCGAGGCCGGAGGGCCGACGTTCTGGAGACTGTCATGGTAACCGCCCACTTCCGCCGACCGCATCCCACCGTGGAACTCGCGCGCTGCGTGTTCCGGCAGCATTACATCCGCATCATGCAGGCTGATCGGCCTGGCAGCTACGCGGTGCTGGTCGACGTTTGGCCCATGGATGGGCGCACATTCACGAGTATCGATCAGGCCAAGCACGCGGCGATGCTGTTCATCCGTGACATGGAAGCCGATTGAACCAGCGCAGGTGATTCCGCGCCAGGGAACCTGGCGCGGCCAACGAGACGAGATACCGATGAAACATCACCACCCGAATCGCAGCGCCGCCGAGCGCCATGTTCTGCCGGCCTTCTCGCGCCCGGCCACCTGTCAGGAGGTCGTGCTCGATCCAGCGGGCGACCCATACGCGCGGATTGCCGTCGAAGCGTACGCCGATGCGTGCGCCCACGAACAGCCTTGGCTGGCAGAAGCGTTGCAGCGTCAATATCAGTTGGTCGGCGGCACGCCGTCGAGCGCCGCAGCGCTCTGGCGCGCGTTTCACGCGGCGCAGCGGCAGGCGCGCCAAGGGGAATCGTACGATGAAGCGGCCTGGTCGCACGTGGCGCTGCATCTGTGCGGGGTATTGGGCGCGATGAACCTGTAAGCGCCCAGGCGGGCGGGCACACACGCTGATGTTGCCGCTCCGGGAGAAGTAAAATCCGGCTGCGGGGGACTGTTTCTGGCATACTTCTGGCTAAATTTCTAGCGGATTCGCCTTCAGTACCCCATGCCCCTCATTTCGACGTTGTCGTCCGACATTCGACGGCGCGCGGTTACATCGATTCTAGGTGCATTGCTTCTTCTCTTTCCCGCTGCGACGCTGGTCGTCCATCGCGGGGGAAACGCTGTGATGTTCCTTCTGCTGGCGTGCAGTCTCTACGTTCTCGTTGCAGAAACGAGAACGCCTACGCGCGAGCCGGCAGCTTCGGTCATGCCACGCCACGCCTTGCCAGCATTTACCGTGGCACTGTGCCTGCCATTTGCCGCGGTCATGCTGAGCGAGTTGGTCCACGGGCACGTCGCCGGCAACACACTCGACTCGCCGTCCCGATTCTTGATGGCGATCGTGGTCATGTTTGCGCTGCGACGCCTCGGTGACGACCTGCCCGCCTGGTTCTCTTTCGGTTTGCCGATCGGAGCGTTTGCGGCGGCGGCTACGGCTTCCTATTCCGTCATCGAGTTGTCTGCCCGGGCGGAAAGCACTTTTCTGAATCCAATCCATTTCGGCGACATTGCGCTACTGCTGGGCGTGCTGTCAGCGCTTTCCATCAACTGGCTCAAGCGCGATGGCGCGCTGGGAATCACGATTAAACTGGCAGGTGCATTGGCTGGCGGTTACGCGTCATGGGCCAGTCAATCGCGGGGGGGCTGGATTGCATTACCGGTGATGGTGATCGTTTGCGTGTGGATCGGTGGCAAAGCGCTCAATCGCAGTGCGCGCTGGGCCACAATTGTTCTGCTCTGCGCGGCCACTGTCTTGCCTGTTGCGCTATCGCAAACCGTTCGCACACGAATGTTCACCGATGTCTCGGTCGATTTGTCGAATCTTTCGAAGGGACATCCCGATTCGTCGGTCGGCATTCGGCTGGAACTCTACAAGGCGGCGCTGATCCTGATCCGTCAGAACCCCGTCACGGGATTGGGTGCACACGGCTTCCATGACGCCATGGCACCGATGGCCGAAAAGGGTATCATCACGCCGACTGCTGCGGACTTGGGCCGTGGCGAGGTCCACAATCAGATTCTGGCCTATACCGCGGACTATGGCATAGGCGGGTTCATTGCCATGCTCGCGGTGTACGTCGTGCCAGCCTGGTTCTTCATTCTGTGCATTCGCCGCGGCGACAAGCAAGCCCGCCGCACGGGCCTGCTCGGCCTGCTGACCGCCGTGTCGTTCTTCATTTTCGGACTGACCGTCGAGACGTTCAATCTCAAGGTCACGACCGCGTTCTATGCGACGATGCTGGTCACACTGGCCGCGATTGCGTACCCCGCGAGATCGCGAAGCATGCCCAGCACGCCTACCACGCCCAGCAAGCCTGAACGTAGCTAACCGCGCACGCTTCCATGCTAAGCATTCTGATCCCGACCTGGAACAACCTGCCGTTCCTCAAGCTATGCGTCGATAGCGTTCGCCGTCATTCCCGCGAGACGCACGAAATCCTCGTTCATGTGAACGATGGCAGCGACGGCACGCTGCAATGGGTGAGAGAACAAGGTCTGCGCCACACGCACAGTAGCGGCAACGTGGGCGTCTGCCTGGCGCTCAATCAGCTGGCGCCACTGGCATCGAACGATCAATTGCTTTTCCTGAACGACGACATGTTCGTGACTCCCGGCTGGGACGTCGCCCTCATCGACGCTGCCCGCTCACTGGACACGCCGATCTATTACCTCTCGTCGGTGATGATCGAACCGAACGCAGGCGTCAGCAAGCAGGTGGTGTCGCAGGACTTCGGCACGACGACCGAGACCTTCGACGAAGCCGCCCTGCTCGCCTTCGCCGCCTCGCTAGGCCGCGACGACGTGAACGGCGTGCCGACGCAGCCCACACTGGTCAGCCGCCATCTGTGGCATCTGGTCGGCGGCTACAGCATCGAATTCGGGCCGGGCATGAGCAGCGACGACGACTTCCTGATGAAGCTGTGGCTCGTCGGTTGCCGCACATTTCGCATTGTCGGCAAGAGCGTCGTGTATCACTTCGGCTGCCGATCGACGGGCCGTGTGGTGAAGAATCGCGGCAGTCGCGAGTTTCTGATGAAATGGGGCATGACGCAGGCCGAATTCAAACGCCATTATCTCGATCTGGCCGGCACACCGGCTAGCGCCACACTCCCCAACGTGCCCCGGCCCAGCGGCAAGAGCCGCATCAAACGCGCACTGCACGGTAGCACGCCGTATCCGCTCGAAGACCTCGAGCGCTGGGACGCCAACGTGCCGCGTCATCTGAAGCCGGACTGAGCCGCGCGGCAAACACCGTCCCACCGGCTGACGCATGTTGGCCGCCTTGACTGAATCTCCTCCGAGACGTTGGCGTTCCGGCGATCAATGCCGGGGGTGACGAATCTTCGCCCACGCATGCTCCAGACGCTGCACCGCCCGATGGTCCGGGTGGCGCGTCCACCACACGCCCAGCTCCCACACCATCCCAGCCAGCAACAGGATCACGGCGAGTGCGCCGATCGTGTACCAGATCTCGCCGAACGAGGTTGTCATAACGGCCTCCCAAAGGCATCACGGACGATCAACGAGCGCCCGTGATTGCATTCTAGTCGACGAAACCTGCCTTGCCCGGCCGATCTGCCCTAAGTGCGCGCGACGTCCGCCGCGCGGCGCCTCAAAGTTGGCCCATCGCGAGTTGCACCGCGAGGCTGCTGACCGACACGGCGGCCCACACCCCGAGTCCCAGCAGGATGGGACGCACGCCCGTCGACGCCATGCGGCGCAGGTTCGACGACAGGCCGATCGCCGTGAGGGCGACAATGATGAGGAACTCTGCCGCGTCGTGAATCCACGGTTGCAGCTCAGCCGGTACGAACCCTGCCGTGCGGACACCCGACGCGACCAGGAATCCGAGGATGAACCACGGGAAGATGCGGGCCAGGCTGAAGTTTCCCGCCCCGGCACGTTTGGCACGATACGCGACGATGGCAGCCAGCGTGAGGCAGATCGGGATGATCAGCGTGGCACGCGTGAGCTTGACGATGGTCGCGTAATCACCTGCGGTCTTGCTGTAGCTGTACCCCGCAGCCACCACCGACGACGTATCGTTGATCGCAGTGCCCGCCCACATGCCGAACCCCAGATCCGACAGATGCAGCATATGACCGAGCATCGGGAACAGCAGCACGGCGGCAATGTTGAACAGGAAGATGGTCGAGATGGCAAACGCCGTCTCGTGGTCGTCCGGCTTGACGATCGGTGTAATGGCCGCAATCGCCGACCCACCGCAGATCGCCGTTCCCACGCCAATGAGCAGCTTGAGCTTGCCGCCAACACCCAGCAGACGGCCCAGCCCCCAGGCGGACAGACCCGCAGCGGTGATCGTGACCGCTGTGACGGCCAGCGACTCCAACCCGGTATGCGCCACCTGCGACAGGCTCAAGCCGAAGCCGAGCGCGATGATCGACCACTGGAGCACGTACTTCGCCGCGAACCTGATCCCCGCTTCATAACGGGCACCCGGCGCGAACAGGTTGCGAACGAGAATGCCGAGCAGAATGCCGAAGACCGGCCCCCCGACAAGCGGCATCTGACGCCCAAGCAGCAGCGCAACGAACGCAATCACGGTCGCGAGAATCAGGCCCGCCCACGGATTCTGCCGATTCGGCACCAACGTGTCGGGCCGGCGAGCCATGGCAAGGTGATCGGTATCGGTTTTTGTAGCCATTGCAGACACTCCTCTGGAATGACTGCAAGTCTAAGAACTTCGATGAAATAATAAAAATCGTTATATCCAATGAAAAATATCTGAAAATCCGATATTAATCAGACTCGCACCTAACTCACTGAATCGATAGCTATTTCCATCGCACATTGCGGGAACGAGCGACACAGGCAGTCGACTCGGCCCGCTACACTTCCCGAAGCCGCCCTCGTGCCGCCAAGGCAAGTCCCCCCACACCGGAGACCGAACCTCATGTCGCAAAATGCCGACGTCCCCACCCGCCGCGCCCAGTGGTATTTCGATTTCGCCTCCCCGTTCGCATATCTGCAATTCGAGCGCTTCGATACCCTGCCGAGCGCGTTGGCGATCGACCTCAAACCGATCGTGCTGGGCGCGATCCTCGCGCATCTCCAAACGCAAGGACCCGCCGAGACGCCGTACAAGCGCATCTTCACGTACCGCATGGCGCAGTTCCGCGCACAGCAGGACGGCATCGCCTACCGAATGCCACCTGTGCACCCGTTTCACCCGATTCGGGTACTGCGATTGGCCGTGGCGCTCGGTGCGACTCATGAGGTTGTGCGTACGATTTACCGGTTCATTTGGGCGGAGGGGCGCGACGTCACCGATGCGCAGGGCTGGCAGGATCTGAGCGAACGCCTCGGGCACAGTGCCGAGGCGGCCAGCGCCCTCGCCGAGGCGCCCGCGGTCAAGGCCGCCCTGCGCGAGAACACCGAAGCGGCGATTGCGGCCGGCGTGTTCGGCGTACCGACGTTTGCGCTCGACGGCGAGCTATTTTGGGGAGACGACGCGACAGCGCTGTTCCGGCACTGCATCGAGCATCCGGAATGGTTGCGTTCGCCCGAGGTCGAGCGTCTGCAAGAGGTGACGGTCGGCGTGCGGCGCGATCGCTGACGCGCGCCGCCTGGCGCTTATCTCGATCACCTCGATCACGCCGATTATCTCGCCGCGCCGAGCAGCAGCGGAAGCGGCACGGCGTCGGCCATGGCAGCGTAGCCGGCGTCGTTGGGATGCGTGCCGTCGCCGCTATCGAGACGCGGCAAGAGCCGCGTCGGTTGGGCCGGATCGCGCAACGCGGCGTCAAAATCGATCACACCGTCGAACGCCCCGCTCGTGCGCACCCATTGATTGACGGCCTCACGCACCGCCTCGCGCTCGGGCGGCAGTCTGCCCGGCGGGATGGTCGTGCCGAGAATGCGGACGTTGCGCGAGCGCGCTGCGGCGATCAGCGACTGATAGCCCGCGATCATCTCGGGTGCGGTCACGATCACATGCGGCACGTCGCAGTCGAGCCCGGCGTGAGGCGGCACATAACCGAAATTGATGTCGTTGATGCCGATCTGCACGACCACCGTACGCACCCCCGGTTGCGCCAGCGCATCGTGCCGGAAGCGGGCAACGAGCCGCTCGCCATAGCAAGCCGAATCGTGCAGCAACCGATTGCCGCTGATGCCAAGATTGAGTACCGCGACATCGCCTCGCCCGGCACGCGCCAAACGCCGCGCCAGAACATCCGGCCAACGGCGGTTCGCATTCAGCGTGCTGCGCATGCCGTCCGTGATCGAGTCGCCGATGGCGACAATCGCCTGCGCAGGCGCATCAGGCACCACGCTGAGTCCGGCTAGCCATAGCGTGTTCGTAAAACGCTTGGGATACGCCGACGCCTGCGCGGCATCGACGAAATCCCCCGCGCCACTCAGATACGCGGTCTGCTGCGCGATCTTGTGCCAAGTCGTCGGCGGCCTGGCCTCCCGTGTAAAGAGACTGACGGCCAGCGGCGTCCCGGCTCGCACCTCGAAGGGCAGCGGATCGCTATCGAGCCAGGCGCCCGGCGCAATCCGCGCCATCGGTTGAGCGCCGAACGTCATCGCGCGCACGCTGCCGGCATCGACGGCCGCGCCACGCAGCGACACAGCAAGGCTCGCCCGCTCGATCACCAACGGCTGTGTGCCGAACGCATTGGAGAAGCGCACGCGGACTTCATTACCGGAGAGCGTCGGATAGACGATTTGCCGCACGGTGCGCCCGCCGACGGCCGGCGCTCGGTTGAAAGAAGGGGCCGCCGGATGCTGGGCGACCGCTTGCGGGGCCGTCGCCCACGTGCCGACACGTGCGTTCTGCGCCAAGGCTGGCGACGCTACGCCCGTCACTGCACATGCGAGCAGCGCACAGCGCAGGGCAACATGCAGTGCACGCTGGATTCGGGGCAAACGGTCGGGGGAAGAAGATCCGGGAATCAGAAACATCGGGAGCATCGGGCCAACGTTGGCAATTCGACCGGAATTGTCCGGAGGCAGCCGCCATTGTGCCCGATTGTGGCGGTTGGCAAAGGCCGACATCGCTGCCGGCGGCGCCAACGCAACACGAGGTTTGATGCAGCGAAACAGAACGCGCCAATACTCAACGCTCAGCGCGTCGAAATCACGATGGCGACGCGCCGGTTCTGCGCGCGACCAGCGGCCGTGCTGTTATCGGCGACCGGATTGCGCTTGCCCGCACCGATCGTCTGAATCCCCGCGCGCTGCATACCCGCGTCGACCAGCACACTGGCTACGGCCTCGGCACGGTGGGCCGAGAGCTGCTCGTTGTACGTATCGCTGCCCACGGAATCCGTATAGCCGTAGACGCGGACCTCGTTCAGGCCGACCTTCGTCAGCGTGCGGCCAATGCGTGTCACCGTCTGTCGCGCACCGTCACGCAGCACGGACTCGCCGCTATCGAACAGCACTGTGTCGGACATCCCGAACTCCCAGCCCTCGTCGGTCTGAACGAAGCCTTCCGACTTCAGGGCCGCGACCTGCTCGGCCGTCAGGCCGTGAACCGGCGTGGTCTGGCAGCCAGCCAGCGCTCCGAAGCCCAGCAAGCAGACAAGCCACAGGAAGTTGCGGGCCAATCGTTTCCCTCGGGCGACCGCGCAAACGGCGCGGGCCGCGAATCCGCGGGGCGCGGCAGGTGAAGGCGAGTCGTGTGTGTCAACAGCGAAGTCCAAGGCAAATCCCCAAGGCGGTGTGTAATCCAGTCGTCAATTATGCTTATGTTGTTTTTGTGTTCGGTGCCGCGCGCGCCCTCAACGCTCGGGGCTTTCCGCAACGTGCCAGGTGCCGACGCCGGCACGCTTGGCCTGATACATTGCCGCGTCCGCCATGCGCAGCAGCGTGGCAGCGTCATCGGCATGCGTCGGGTACAGCGCCACACCGATGCTCATCGACGTGACAAGCTCGCCCCCATCGGGCAGCGGCACCGGCTTTTCCATCGCCGCGAGCAGACTCTGCGCGAGACGCACGGCATTCGACGTTTGCCGCACCCCCGGCAGCATCACGGCGAACTCATCGCCGCCAAGACGCGCCACCAGGTCGCCCTCGCGCAACGGCTGGCGCAGACGCTCGGCAATGGCAACGAGCACCGCATCGCCTGCACCATGGCCGAGTTGATCGTTAATTTCCTTGAAGCGGTCGCTGTCAAGATAAAGCAGCGCGACGTGGGTGTCCATCTCACGCGCGTCGGCCAGCGCCTGCATGAGTCGCGATTCGAAGTACGCCCGGTTCGGCAGCCCCGTCAATCGATCGTGATTGGCCTGATGCGCGAGCGTGGCGTTCTGTGCACGCAGATGATTCTGCCAGCCCTCGAATTCGTCGAGCAGCGCGTTGAAGTCGTCGCCCAGCTCCTTCAGTTCGGCCAGCGGCGTGGCCGCCACGCGCTGATGAAACGCCCGCTCGCGACGCACCGCATGGGCCACTTCCGCCAGCGCGCGCAGCGGTTTGACGATATCGCGGTGCATTCGCTTGGCGAGCAGGTTCGCCACGGCGAACGTCACTAACAAGCAGGCGAGCACACCACCTATCCCGCTCAGCAGGAATACGAAGAACTGATGTCCCTGCCCTTGAACATCGATCCGCCCGACGACCTTTCCGTCATGACGAATCGGCATCGTCACGGGTCCGGACAACGCGAAGTCCGCAACCGCACGCTCGACCTGCGCCAGGGTGCCGCCGTCGGGACGGCGCCACAGTGCAAACTGGGCATTGTTCGCATCGAACACGCGCACCTCGACGAGATCCTCGTCGCTTGCGATGAGCGCAATGGCCTCCTGAGCCGCCGCACGGTCACCGAACACGACCGCCGCTTCCGTGGTGTAGGCGAGCGAGCGCCCGATCAACTGCAAATTGTTCTCGGCATACGCGCGCAAGGCGAGCCACGCCACGAGCGAAAGCGAGACGGCCGCGAGTACAACCGCCGAGACGGCCAGACGCAAGTGGGTACGGCGCAACATTCTCTGCAACGACGGCCGGCGCGGCCCCACCGGCGCCTGCAACGTGACGGGCTGGGCCGCGAGCGGCGACGCACGGCCGCCTTCGGCAGACGGGTCGGCCGCGAGATGGGGGGTCAAAAGACCGGATGTGGACGTGGAACCGTGAGGCATGTCGGGAGGTGGGGGGTATTGATCCTTCATGGTGTCCCCGGCTTTCGCGCCAGCTTCAGCACGTTGGGGTGGACACGTACACCACTGCGCGCGACGGTGTCGAGGTTGATGTCGAAAGTCACCCGATCGGCATCGACATTCAGGCAGAACATCATGCCGAGCGTGCACGAGTCGTTTCGCTCACTGATGGTCAACAAGGGGTGACCGGCGATGTTCGCCAGCAATTGCCGGCGTTCGGTGTCGCTCACGGCACCGAGATATAACGCGTCACACAAGGCGCCGATGGCAGGTTCATCGACGCTCACCCGCTGTGCCTCGACCGGCAAGCCGGTGCTCGGCAACGGTCCGGCGAGCAGATCGCCCGCATAGTCGGTATTGCCGCTTACGCACAGGCGCACTTTGGCCGGCGAGGTCGGCCAGCGGGTGAAGCTGATGATGCCGAGTACCACCTGCCGCACGTTGGCGTCGCGTGCGTTGAGTGCTGCGCTCGCCTGCGGCGGCTGCGGCGGCTGCGGCGATTGCGACGACTGCGGCTGCGGCTGCGACTGCGGCTGCGGCGGTTGCGCCAGCGCGTTGCCAAGCGTGGCCCACCCAACGAACAACAGGCCGAGCGCCAGACGTGCGAACGAACGATAAGGCGTCCGACGTTCCCGCCAGAGGCCCTGTACCATGCCACGCTTCGATGTCCAGACGCTATGCAACGCTATTTTCCTTTTGCCGAAATGTCTGTGGTGGCGCGGACTCGGCACAATGCCTGACCGGCATTGTGCGCAAGGCGCCGCTTGAGTCATGCCATTAGCGTCACGCCGCATGATACCGAAGTGATCGGTCTCAGGCCATACGAACGCGCAGGGTCGAGCGCCGCCACCGCCTGTGCTTCGCCCGCCCTTGCGGGAAACGTTCGTGACGCGCGTTCGGTAGATTGCAAGTCGTAGCATGCGCGTGCCGGCACGTTTTCGGAACCCCTTCGCCCCCCACGTTTTCCCTTGCCCACGCACGCTCGGGACGTGGCAGAATGGTACGCATAACCACTTGAAAATCAAAAGAAATTTGACGATCCGATCGCTCGATTTTCGAGATAAAAATCGTGACGTCAGGGAGGTATTGCATGATGGTCCTGAATACCGGCCAGGCCGGCTTTCGGGAGGCTCGGGCGTGAACGACCCTGTGCCTCGTCGGGTGCCCGACGTTCAAGCCGAGTTGAGCCGTGCCGCGCTCGACAGCGCGCCCTATGCCATGTTCGTGTGTACGGACGACGGCATGCTCGAACGCATGAACGCTGCCTTCACGCGTCTGACGGGCTATCGGCCAGACGATCTGCTGGGCAAGCGCAGCTTCCTTTCGTTGCTCGACCCGTCGGAGCTCGCGCGTCGTCGCCTGCCCGCGTTGGCCAGTCTTTCGGCCACCGAAGTCGTGCCGTATGACGATGAATGGCATCTGCTTACCCACCTGCGCAGTTGGCTGCCGGTGCGGCTAGCGCTGTCGTGCGTCGAGCATGCGCCGGGCGAGCGCCGCTGGGTGGGCATCGTGCTCGACCTCTCGCAACAGGTGCAGGTGGCGTCTCAGCTTTGGTACGTCACGCATCACGACCCGGTCACGCGTCTGCCCAACCACACGTTGCTCAACGAGCGGCTCGAACTGGCGATCCATCGCTGCGCGCGTCAGCAGACAGGACTGACGGTTTTGCTGGTCGAACTCGATCATCTGCGCAAACTGCGCAGCACGTTCGGCCCGCCGGCCGCAGAGTTGGCGCTGCGCATTGCCGCCGAGCGCCTGCGCGAAGCCAGCGGCCCCGAAGACGCGCTCGCGTGCCTCGGCGGCAGTCGGTTCGTCATCGTCACCAATGAAACGGGCGACGGCGCGCGTCTGCTGGCCGCGCGGCTTCAGGCGCGGCTCGCCCAATGGGTCGACGTCGAGCAGAATTCCGTTGCACTCGACGCGAGCATCGGTGCGGTCAGCTACCCCGATCACGGCAACACCCCCGAGACCCTCCTGCGCCGCGCCCACATCGCACTCGGCATCGCGAGCGCCGCCGGGGGCGGGCTGCGCTTCTTCAGCAGCGAGATGGATTCGCAGACGCGTCGGCGCAACGAACTCGAGAGTCTGTTGCGCGTCGCGGTGCATGAACAGGCGCATTCGCAACTGCATCTCGTGTATCAGCCGCAGGTCAGTTTGTCGGACGGCGAAATTCGCCACGCTGAGACGCTTCTGCGTTGGCGTCATCCGGCGCTGGGCGCCATCGGTCCGGCAGAGTTCGTGCCGATTGCGGAAACCTCGGGACTGATACTGCCACTGGGCGAATGGGTCTTGCAGACGGCCTGCCGCGAAGCGAGCCGTCTCCTGCGGCGATGCGGTCATCTGCCCCGTATCTCCGTGAATGTCTCGGCACAGCAGTTCGCCCGGCAGGACGTCGCCGGCATGGTTGAGCGTGCCCTGAACGCGAATGCGCTGGAACCGCGCCATCTGGAGATCGAGATCACGGAAACCGTGCTGCTCGGCGATTCGAGCGCGGCCGTCGGATGCCTGCGCTCGCTGCACGACATGGGCGTGGAGATCGCCGTCGACGACTTCGGCACGGGCTATGCCAGCCTTGCCTATCTCACGCGTTTCCCCGTCAATCGACTGAAGGTCGACCAGACGTTCGTGCGCGACATGCTCATGCATGCCCCCAGCCACGCCATCGTGAGCGCGGTCATCGCCATGGCGCACTCGCTCGGCCTGCGCGTGACGGCCGAGGGCGTGGAGACGCAGGCCCAGGCACAGCGACTCACCGAGCTGGGCTGCGACGAAGCGCAGGGCTACTGGTTCGCACGGCCCGTCGACATGCATGGCTTCTATCACATCGTGGCGCCGCTTGGCAGCAACGGCAGACGCTGACGCATGCACTAGCGCCGCACTGAATGACTCGGTCGACGCTCTGCCCTCCGTGCGCCGGGTCGGGGCCTTGTCGTCCAAGGCCGACATTCGATTCGCTCATCGCCCCCAAGCCGTGCCGACGCAAACCGCCCTGACCGTTTCGCTCGGCCGGGGATCGCGGAGTGTCGAGTGCCCGCCCCCGCAGCATAGTTGTCGCACCCAGCTTCACCTATTTCCGCTGGCCGGGTATGTCAAGACTCGCGTGCGGCGTTGGAACGCGGTAAGGTACGTCGCGAAGGGACTCCCCCGAAACGACGTTGCCACGAGGATTATCGCCATGAAGACCAAAGCCGCCATTGCCTGGGAAGCAGGCAAACCCCTGACCATCGAAGAGGTCGATCTGGAAGGGCCGCGCGCCGGCGAGGTGCTGATCGAAGTCAAGGCCACCGGCATCTGCCATACGGATTACTACACACTCTCCGGCGCCGATCCGGAAGGCATCTTCCCCGCCATCCTCGGCCACGAGGGCGCGGGCGTGGTCGTCGACGTCGGTCCGGGCGTCACCACCGTGAAGAAGGACGATCATGTCATTCCGCTTTACACGCCCGAATGCCGTCAGTGCAAGTTCTGCCTGTCTCGCAAGACCAATCTGTGCCAGGCGATTCGAAGCACGCAAGGCCGCGGCCTGATGCCGGACGCCACATCGCGCTTCTCGATCGACGGCAAACCCATCTTCCATTACATGGGCACGTCGACGTTCTCGAACTACATCGTCGTGCCGGAAATCGCCGTCGCCAAGGTGCGCTCGGACGCCCCCTTCGACAAGCTCTGCTACATCGGCTGCGGGGTGACGACCGGCGTGGGCGCCGTCGTCTATTCGGCGAAGGTCGAAGCGGGCGCGAATGTCGTGGTGTTCGGTCTCGGCGGCATCGGCCTGAATGTGATCCAGGGCGCGAAGATGGTGGGGGCCGACAAGATCATCGGTGTCGACATCAACCCGGGTCGCGTGGCGCTCGCCAAGAAGTTCGGCATGACGCACTTCATCAACCCCAACGAGGTCGAAAACGTCGTCGACGCCATTGTGCAACTGACCGACGGCGGCGCCGACTACTCGTTCGAGTGCATCGGCAACGTGACGACCATGCGTCAGGCGCTCGAGTGCTGCCACAAGGGCTGGGGCCAGTCGTTCATCATCGGTGTGGCCGCTGCGGGCCAGGAGATCAGCACGCGTCCGTTCCAACTGGTGACCGGCCGTGAGTGGAAGGGGTCGGCGTTCGGCGGCGCACGCGGTCGCACCGATGTGCCGAAGATCGTCGACTGGTACATGGAAGGCAAGATCAACATCGACGACCTCATCACGCACACGCTGCGCCTCGATCAGATCAACGAAGGCTTCGATCTGATGAAACGCGGCGAGTCGATTCGCTCGGTCGTGCTGTACTGACGTTTTGTAACGCGCGTTACACGGAAGAACACTGCGGCCCCGATTTGTTACGCGTGAGCGCAAACCATCCGGCCGTGCAGCCGGTCGAACCCACATGCAGGTGTGGATGCGCCGTGCTACCCGAGCGGCAGGCTGACCGGGTTCGTCGCATCGTCATGACAAGGAGACGAAGATGAACAAATGGACTTTGCCGCTCGTGCTCGCGGGCGCAACGACACTGGTGGCACTGCCGGAGGCGGCGTCGGCACAGTCGGGGCAGGCGGTAATCAATGCGCCTGCCAACGTGCGGGCCGGTCCGGCGACCGATTACCCGATCGTCGCCCAAGCGGGGGCGGGCATGCCGGTGGCGGTCTACGGTTGCCTGTCCAACTACGCGTGGTGCGACGTCGGCCTGCCCGGTACACGCGGCTGGGTCTACGCGGCGCTCCTCAGCTATCCCTATCAGGGCAATCCTGTGCCGGTGCTGAACTACGGCACGATGATCGGGCTACCGATCGTGACGTTCTCCATCGGTGCGTATTGGGGCAACCATTACCGCAATCGCCCGTGGTATCACGATCAGCGTTACTGGCATCGCCCGCCACCAGGGCCGCGTCCGCCATCCTGGGGCGGGCCGGGACGCCCGCCGGGGTACGCTCCAGGGCCCGGGCCCCGCCCGCCCGGCGGCCACTACCCCGGCCCAGGCCCACGTCCGCCGGGACAGGGCGCAGGCCCGAGTCCGCGTCCCCCCGGACATGGCGCAGGTCACAGGCCAGGGCCGCGCCCCCCGGATCATGGCGCCGCCCCTCGCCCACCGGGCGGCGGGCATGGCGGAGGGCACGGTGGACGCCCGGCAGGCGGCGGCCCGGGTGGGCCGAACCGCTGACGCTCCGGGCCGCATGCGACACCCCGTCACCCATTCGCGACGCGGCGGCCTGCCTGTCGCCCTGCCGCATTCGGTATGTGCCACCTCGCGCCCTGGCGCCAGCGCGCGGACTGCAGAACGATGCTCTCGATGCGTCGGCGCTCGGTCCGGGGTCAGCCGAAATTGCGATTGAGCCACACCGCGCCGTAGCCGAGCGCGAACATCGTGAGCAAGAGCGGCACCGAGATGCGCAGCACCTGAATGGCCAGCGGACGCGGCGGCAAGTCGCCGTCCTGCGGCATGCGCCCCGCTTCGCGCAAGGCGCCGGTGCACAGCGCCGCCGCCACCACGCTCACGAAGACCCAGAACGTCTGGTTGTAGAGCAACGCGACGAGCAATAGCGCGAGCGCAACGTTGCGGCCGTGATAGATCAGATTGACGGTCGTTCGAAAGGCTTGCGGCGGCATGTCGGTCAAGCGCGGGCGCGTGCATGGAGGCCACACCGGCGCGAAGGTTCTTGTCAACTTCCGTCTGACCTGCGGCATGCCGGGCGGCGCGCCGTGGCCCTCGGAGAATCTGGGCAAAGCTTAACCAGACTTAACGGCTTTCGCTACCGCAGTCTTTAACCCGGGATCGCGCGCGGGCGCCCATCGCGGCAATGTCGGACGTCAAATGAATGCGGTATCCTCACCCGCATGACTGCCCCCGCTACCTCCCGTCTGTCCACCGCTTCCGAGGACACCGATGCCGCCATGCGCGACAGCGCGCCGAGGCGTGCGATCTATGTCATCGTGGCGCATCCGCGCTGGCGCGATTCGCGCGTCAACCGTCGGCTGCTCGACGCCGCTCGCAATATCGCCGATGTGGACGTCAACGATCTGTATTCCACCTACCCCGACTTCAGCATCGATGTCGCCGCCGAACAACGGCGCGTGGCGCGCGCCGACCTGCTCGTGCTCGTCCATCCGATCTATTGGTACAGCATGCCGCCGCTGCAGAAGCTCTGGCTCGACGAAGTGCTGACCTGGGGCTGGGCTTACGGCCACGACGGCCACGCGTTGGCGAACAAGGACTTCTGGCTGGTGGCAAGCACCGGCGGGCCGCAAGACAGCTATCGTCCCGAGGGCTACAACCAGCATTACTTCTCGGCGTTTCTGCCCGCCTACGAGCAGACGGCGCACCTGTGCAGCATGCGGTTCCTGCCGCCACACGTGTTCCATGGTGCGCGTCACGGCAACCATGCCGCGCTCGACGCGCACGTGAGCGAGTTTGCGGGCCGGTTGGCGACGTACCCGCAATGGCCTGAGCTGATCTCCATGGCCGACGCGCTCGAGTGCGAGGAGATTCCGGTCACGGATCGTCCGCGTTGCGCGACGGGTATCGCGGACATGGCTACCGACGGCACCACGAACGCCAGTGCAGAGAGGGCCACCTGATGGAACACGTACCGGCCTGGTTGCTGGCCAGCCTGATTTACCTCGCGGCCGCCGTGATTGTCGTGCCACTGTCTCGTGCACTGGGACTCGGCGCGATCATCGGCTACCTCGCCGCCGGGATTGCCATCGGCCCATGGGGACTCGGTCTCGTCTCGCGAGTGGAGGACGTACTGCACTTCGCAGAATTCGGCGTGGTATTGATGCTCTTTCTGGTCGGTCTCGAACTGGAGCCGCGACGCCTGTGGAACCTGCGACGGCCGATCTTCGGGTGGGGCTCGGCACAGGTCATCGGCTGCGCGGTGCTGCTCTTCGCCGCAGGCGTCGCGCTGGGCGCATCGTGGCGCATCGCACTCGTGGCGGCCCTCGGTCTTGCTCTCTCGTCAACCGCGATCGCTTTACAGGTGATGGCCGAGCGCAATCTGCTCGGCACGCCGAGCGGTCAGGCCGGCTTCTCGATCCTGCTGTTCCAGGACGTGGCCGCCATCCCGATCCTCGCGCTGTTGCCCTTGCTGGCCAATTCGGTCGACAGCCATGTGATGACCGGCACGGAACGCGCGCTCGAAGGTCTGAAGATCGTGGGCGTGATTGCGGCCATCATCCTCGGCGGACGACTTGCGCTACGGCCGCTGCTGCGCTGGATCGCCAACAGCCGCACCCCCGAGATTTTCACGGCGGCAGCGCTGTTGCTCGTGGTCGCCATCGCAGCGTTGATGCAATGGGTCGGCCTGTCGATGGCGCTCGGCGCGTTCCTCGCTGGGGTATTGCTCGCCGAGAGCGAATACCGGCGCGAGTTGGAAACCGACATCGAGCCGTTCAAGGGTTTGCTGCTCGGCCTGTTCTTCATTGCAGTCGGCATGAGCATCGACTTCGGCGTGCTGCTCGCGCAGCCGCTGCGCATGCTCGCGGTCGTTGTCGGCTTCATGGCGCTGAAGGGACTGGTCATCTATGGCGTGTCCCGGCTGATGCAACTGCCTTATCAGGAACGGCCGATCTTCACGCTGCTGCTCGCGCAGGGCGGCGAATTCGCCTTCGTGGTCTTTCAGTCGGCGGGGCCGCAAGTGTTGCCGCCCGCAGTCTCGTCGTTCCTGATCGGCGCCGTCGCGCTCTCGATGCTGATTTCGCCCCTGCTGCTCGTGGCGATCGACAAATGGCTGCTGCCGCGCTACAGCCTGAAGGGGTCGCCCCGCATGGACGAGATTGCCGAGCCGCAGTCGGCCAATGTCGTGATCTGCGGTTTCGGACGTTACGGGCAAATCGTCGGCCGCACGCTCGTGCCGCAGGGCGTATCGGTGACCGTGCTCGATCACGACCCCGACACCATCGAGAGCCTGCGCCAATTCGGTTTTCGCGTGTTCTATGGCGACGCAACGCGGCTCGATCTGCTGCGCATCGCCGGCGTGGCGCATGCCCGCGCCGTTGTCGTTGCCGTGGACGACGTCGATCAGTCGCTGGAGATCGTCGACCTGTTGCGCGAGCACTTCCCGGACGTGCCTATCGTGGCGCGGGCGCGCAACGTCGGCCATTTGTTCCAGCTTCGCGAGCGCGGCGTGCAGCACATTGAGCGGGAAGTTTTCGAGTCGTCATTGCGAAGTGCGCGCTCGGTGCTCGAAGCATTGGGCTGGCCGGCGGCCGAAGCGAGAGAGGCGGCCATGGCATTCCGGCGCGCCAATCTGCAACTGACCGACGAAATGTACCCCGCCTACCAGGATCGCAACAAGGTCATCGCCACGGCCAAGGAAGGGCGTCGTCAATTTGAAGAACAAATGGCACGCGAGCGCGAGCAACGTCATGCACAGAGGCAGGTCACGTTCGGCTGGGACGGCGAGCGGGCGCCCGACGCGACGTCCGCCCCGGCCGGTGCGCCGGCGTCACACGCGCCGGATATGCGCGCGGGCGACGACAGCCGCACCTGAGCGACGGTGCAATATCAGTCGAACGGCTTGAAGCGACCGTCTGCCGGTGCATGGGCATCGGCACGCAAGCGCATTTCGGCGTCGTTACCCGCCAGACCGCGATAGTAAAGATGTACGGCGATGGCCGCCGAGTAACGGCGAATTTCAACGAGCGTGAGATGCGCATGCTCGGCCGACGTGAACATCAGGTAGGGCGACTCTTCTTCAATGAGTCCCGCGACCTGATGCAGGCCGTGGCGGTGTAGCACTTCCGTGAGTTCGTCCCGGCTGCGGTGCGTGGTGGCGTCGGTCGCCGGGTACATCATGCGCAGCAGAACCAGCGGATGCTCGGCGCACGCAATCGACAGCGCCTGCACGACAGCATGACTGTCGAGCGCCGTGGCGAAGGTCTCACCTTCGGGACGATGCTGCGGGAAGAGTTGCTCTAGGGTCAGCGTCATGAGAAGTTCGGTCCAAAAAAGCTGCGTAACGGCAACAGCGGACCTCACAGTTTAGTCAAAGTTGCGTGCGCGATAAACGCCAGGGCTCGATTACTTGCGTTGCTCGCGTCGCAACAATTACCAAATATTTCACACCAGGATCGATGCGTCGCGCACGTCGAAGCGCGACCGCATCGCGCAGCCCCCCCTCGTGAAGAACGGCGCGTTGCCGATGACAGCGACAAAAAAGCCGTCCCGGGCTGCGCGCTCGGGACGGCTTTCGATCTTGCGGCAAGCACCCGCGAACGATCAGCTGCCTTGGGTGACGTTCAGTTCCCCAGCCGCGCGGGCGCGGGCCAGTTCCTGCTTCACAACGGCGCGCGACGTGCTCGGACCCTGCGAGGCGACGATCGGGTAGTCGACGTCGTTTTGCGGCACCAGGCCGTCGGCGCGCGCCTGGGCCAGTTCGGCCTTCACTTCATTGCGGCTCTTGGCCGGACCCGAAGCGACATAGACCGGGTAGTCGGCGTCACCGTTCGGGATCATCCCTTGCGCGCGAGCCTGTGTCAGATCGGCCAATACGGCAGCGCGCGTGAGCGGCTGACCTTGCGCAGCGATCTCGGGATAGTTGTTACCGTTCTCTGCGGCGTGACTGGCAACGGCACCGAGGGAAGCCACGGCGGCGATAAGGGCGATAGCGATGTTCTTGTGGTTCATTTTCCAAACTCCTGTCAGTTGCGACGACTTTGTTTTGAATTGCGCCGTCGATGGAAAGAAGTCTAGATCTGGCCGTCGCGATGAAAAACGCGATATTTGTCGACGAACTATTGCGCGTTTCGATGAGAATCGATCGCACCAAGTCTGTGCATCGAAAACGAGACGAGCGCCGCTACCCTCGGAGAAGCGAGGGTAAAGCGGCGTCGTAGAAGGAAGGAACCTGGACGGAAGCGATCAGTCGGCGAGCGATGCACCGAGGGCGTCGAGCAGGAGTTGGGTGCCGCGCTCGCGCGAGCCCGCATCGTCGTAGCCGTCCAGAAAGGCGCCTTGCTCGGTCATGACGAGATGCGTGCCGCCGTCATGCGCCCGCAGATCGATCGTCGCGAGCGACGCCGAGATCTTGCGGGTATCGAGGTGCATTTCGTAGGCGTAGACGAGCCGCGTATCGGGCACGACGTCGAAATACACGGCGTCGAACGTCGACACCATGCCTCCCGCCCAGCGGCCTTTCACACGCTCGCGACCGCCCGGCCGTGCGTCCATCGATCGCTCCACCACCGTGAGACCGTCGCTTCGGGCGAACCAGCGATCCTTGGCTGCCTGATCGGTCAACGCGCGGAACACCCGTGCGGGCGACGCGGGATACTGCCGCTCGATGCGAAACGTCGAATGCACCACGCTGCGGTGCGTCGGCGCGTCCGCCTCGCGCATGACCTCGCGGGCGAGCTTGTCGAGCGTCTGCGTCCAGCCTGCGGCGGCGCCTTCGGGCATCCGGGCGAAGGCGGGATCGTGCACGGTAAAGCGTTGCTCGATGTCCAGTTGGGTGCCTTGCGCAACCTCCGTAAATCCCGCCGTCGTGAGCGCGCCGAACAGGGCCTGCCCCTTCGCGTCGGTCACTTCCATGGCGATCACGAGACGTTGCGGTGCGTCGATCTCGACGAAGCGCCCGCGAATCCAGTGCGATTCGCCTTCGGGCGACTGCATCCGAAGGTCGAAAGCGCCGCCCACGCGAGCCTCGATCTGCGCCTCCGGCACGGTGTAACCGGTCGGGCAAAACCAGCGCTTCACGGCATCGGCGGTCGTCCAGGCGCGAAACACAGCCTCCCGTGTGGCCGCGTAAGTCCGGCCGACGGTCAACGGACGCGGCTGTGCCGCAGGTTGCCCTTCACTTGCTGTCCTCATGAAGTCCTCCTTCGGGCGGCAGGCTGGCCAGATACTCGCCCAATCGGTCGAGATGACCCTCCCACTCATGACGGCGCTGGTTGATCCATCGCTCGGCAAGGCTCAGCGCCTGGGGTTCGATCCGGCACGTGCGTACACGTCCGGCCTTCTCGGTTCGCACCAGCCCCGCGCTCTCGAGCACAGTCAGGTGCTGCATGACGGCCTGCAACGACATCGCGAGCGGCTGTGCAAGCGCGCTCACCGACGCAGGCCCTTGCGCCAGCCGCACGAGCATCGCGCGGCGTGACGCGTCGGCCAGCGCCTGAAACGTCAGATCGAGGGCGATGTCATGGTCAAGCATATGCTTGAGTATAGACGCTCGGAAAAGTAAAGCAAGAACTTTAGTATAAAAACATCAGGTGATGATGTGATGGTCGCGCGGGCGCACGCGTGCCGTGTGCTGACGATGAAGGACTTCGCGTATCGATTGCTCGATGGTCTCCGACATGACATCGAGCGCGAGGTCGTTCGGCTCCAGCCCGAACGGCTCCTCGATTTCGGCGCTGACCGCTTCGAGTGCGAAGAAGGTGTACGAGATGAAGGCCACGATCACCGGGGTCATCGGGCCGATGGAATCCACCAGGCCGAAGGGGAGCAGCAGGCTGTAGAGATACGTCACACGGTGCAGAATCACGCCGTAGGTGAACGGGATCGGCGTGGTCGCAATCCGTTCGCAACCGCCGATGGCTTCACCGAGACGATCGAGATGCATTTCCATGACCTGGGCGAGCGGCGCCTCGATCTGCCCGCGCAGTCGGCGCTCGCGCAGCCATTCGCCCGCCATGAGCAGGATCATGATCGGCTTGAACTGTTTGCGCGTGAGGCACGCCAAGTCCTCCTTGTCCAGCAGGCGCTCGAAATCCGCACGCGGATCGGTGCCGCGCAACTGATGGCGCATGCTGTGCACGAAGGCGATGAGGTAGGCGACGAAGCGCGGTGAGTCCGAGGTGTCGGACACCAGCGTCATCGACTGACGCGCCAGCGCCCGCGTCTCGTTGAGCACGCTGCCCCAGAGGACTCGGGCTTCCCAATAACGGGCGTAACTCGTGGTGTTGCGAAAACCGAGGAAGATCGCGAGCGTGATCCCGATGAGCGAGAACGGCACGAACGTGAGGGGAATCTTCCATTCGAAGATACGTCCGTGCGCAACGGTGACGGCAATCGAGATGATCGTCGTGAAGATGAGCTGCGGAGCGATCTTGGGCAAGATCGAGCCGCGCACGACGAAGAGCATGCGCAGCCAGTGCAGATTGGGTCGGACGATCATGGCAACAAAGGCGCTCGCAAGCGCGGGAAGACCGGCCGTGGGGGAAGCCGTTGCGCCGGGATCATACGCCCATATTGACGCGTTTGAAATGGTTGCAACCGATTGCAGCATCGGTGCTCGCCGCACGCGCCACAGCATCGACACGCGAATGCACCCGCCGGCCACAAGGCCGACGGGCGATTCGTGGGTCATGCCCAACCGGGATTACTTCACGGCCAATGCCTGCACCAGCGTGACCGGGTCCTGGAAGATGCTCGAGAAGTCGAGCGCCCCATGACCGTTGGCCCGATGCACCTCGAAGACCCGCCGCGCCAGATCGCCAAGCGGGGTTGCCACGCCGCTGGCCTCGGCCGCGCCGTGTGCGAGCCGCAAGTCCTTCGCCATCAGATCGGTCGCAAAGCCGCCGGTGTATCCGCGCGACGACGCCGCATTCTCCATCACGCCCGGGCAAGGGTTATAGACTTCCAGCGTCCAGTTGCGCCCGGAGCTTTGTTGCATGACGGCCGAGAGCACCTTCGGATCGAGCCCGTTGGCAATACCCAGACGCAGCGCCTCGCTGGTACCGGCCATCAGAATGCCTAGCAGCATGTTGTTGCACAGCTTGAGCGTCTGCCCGGCCCCAAGGGGGCCGCCGTGATGGATCGCACGCCCCATCTGGCTCAGCAGCGCTCGCATGCGCTCAACGAGCGCCGCGTCGCCGCCCACCATGAAGGTGAGCGTGCCTGCCGCCGCGCCGGCCGTGCCGCCCGACACCGGCGCGTCGAGCAGCAACGTGCCGGGGCGCGCGAGTTTGGCCAACTGACGGGGGATCTCCGGCGGCACCGTACTGCTGTCGATCAGCACGGCGTCTGTCGCGGCGTTGGCGAGTACGCCGTCCGGGCCGTCATACGCCGCGAGCACATGCTCACCGGCAGGCAGCATCGTGATGACCACCTGCGCATCGCGCACGGCGTCGGCAATCGATGCCGCCGCCTTGCCGCCGATGGCCGCAAGTCGCTCCATCGCCGCACCGGACAAGTCGAAGCCGTGCACCGCATGCCCCGCCCTCACCAGATTGGCCGCCATCGGCCCGCCCATATTGCCGAGTCCGATGAATGCGACACGCAACGTCGCTTGTTGAATTTCCGTCGCCATCGTCTGTCTCCGATATCCGTGGGAAGGGGGCGTTACTTGAGCGTGATGGTGGTATTCACACCCGACGGGCCGGTCCCCCGCGCCTGCCAGCGCGCCGTCACGGTCTTGGTCTGCGTCCAGAACAGAATGGCCTGCTTGCCGTTCGGTCCCAGATCGCCAAGCTTCGAGCCGCGCGAGCCGGTGAAGCTGAACCATGCGACCGGCACCGGAATCGGCAGATTGATCCCGACCTGACCGACATCGATCTCGTTCTGGAATTGGCGCGCCGCCCCGCCGTCCTGGGTGAACAGCGCCACGCCGTTGCCGTTCGGGTTCGCGTTGACGAATGCAATCGCTTCGTCGAGCGTATCGACCCCCGTCATGCACAGCACCGGGCCGAAAATCTCGTCGCGATAGATCGACATATCGGCCGTGACGCCATCGAAAATGGTCGGTCCCACGAAGTTGCCTTCGGGCGCTTCCTTGACCACATGGCCGCGACCGTCGAGCAGCAGCTTCGCGCCCTCTTCCACGCCGGCGCCGATGAGCTTCTCGACGCGCGCGCGCGCCTGTTTCGACACCACCGGGCCGAGATCGGCCTTGCGATCGGTGCCGGGCCCCACCTTGAGCGCACGCGCACGTTCCACCAGCTCGGGCACCCACTCGCGCGCTTCGCCCACGAGCACTGCCACGGACGTTGCCATGCAACGCTGCCCCGCCGCGCCGAACGCGGCGCCCAGCAGGTGATTGATGGCCTGCTCGCGGTCCGCATCCGGCAGGATCACGCAGTGGTTCTTCGCGCCCATCATCGCCTGGCAACGCTTGCCGGCTTCCGACGCACGACGATAGATATGCGTGCCGACGTGCGTCGATCCGATGAACGACACAGCCTTGATGTCCGGGTGATCGCAAATGGCGTTGGCGATATCCGGGCCGCCGTGCACGACATTGAGCACACCCGGCGGCAGACCGGCTTCCAGCGCGAGTTCGGCCAGACGCAGCGATGCACTCGGGTCCTGCTCCGACGGCTTGAGCACGAACGTGTTGCCCGTCGCCACCGCCAGCGGGAACATGAAGCACGGCAGCATCACGGGGAAGTTGAACGCAGTAATCCCCGCGCACACGCCCAACGGTTCGATCAGCGTGTAGACGTCGACACCCCCCGCGGCATTCTGCGCATACTCGCCCAATTGCAGCGAGGCAATCGAGCATGCATGCTCGACGACTTCGAGACCTCGCCCGACTTCACCCTCTGCGTCGGGCAGCGTCTTGCCGTGCTCGCGCGTAATCAGTTCGGCGAGTTCGCCCGTGTGATCGCGCAGCAGTTGCTGGAAGCGCAACATCACCCGCATGCGGCTCGCTTGCGACGTATTGCGCCAACCCTTGTAAGCCGCCTTGGCCGACGCCACGGCGGCTTCGAGTTCCCCGGTCGTCGCAAACGGCACGCGGGCGATGACTTCCTGTGTGGCCGGGTTCACAACGTCGCGCCACTGCGAGGTCTTCGACTCGACACGCTTGCCGTCGATGAGCAGTGGAATGGTAGGCAGGGACATGACAGGCTCTCCAGATTCAAATGAATGCAGGCATTCGGGGCTTGCGCCACTTCGGGTTCGATGAATGACGGGCTGCAGCGAATGGGCACGCAGCACCGCCGGCAATTACAAGATAGACAAGATAGGCAATCGAGGCGACGCCTGCGTCACGGCGATCCCGCGACACTCACTTCGCCGCCGTGCTCGTCTTCACGAGCGGGCACGTCGACTTCGACAACGGCTGAAAGGCCTCCGTCGCAGGCACTGTGGCAACCTTGGTGTAGTAATCCCACGGGCCTTTCGACTCGGCGGGAGACTTCACCCGGAACAAATACATGTCGTGGATCACCCGGCCATCGGGACGGATCGAGGCGTTGTGCATGATCGGGTCGCGAATCGGCATTTCCCGCATTTTTTGCGCAACGACCTTGGCATCCACGCTCTGGGCGGCAGCCACCGCCCGCAGATAATGCAGCACGCTCGAGTACACGCCCGCCTGCACCATCGTCGGCTTCAAGTCCTTGTACCGCTTCTGGAAGCGGGCCGACCAGGCGCGCGAGGCGGCGTCGAGATCCCAGTAGAAGCCGTCGGTAAACATCAGGCCCTGCGCCGTGTTCAAGCCGAGCGCATGCACGTCGGACAGAAATACCAGCAGCGCCGCGAGCGTCTGTCCGCGTTGCACGATGCCGAATTCACGCGCCTGCTTGAGGGCGTTGACCGTGTCCTGCCCACCATTGGCAAGCGCGACGACCTGCGCCTTGGAGCTTTGCGCCTGCAACAGGAACGACGCGTAATCCGACGCATTGAGCGGATGCCGCGACTCGCCCACTACCGTGCCGCCGAGCGCCTTCACGATATCGGACGCATCCTTCTCCAGGGAATGGCCGAACGCGTAGTCGACGGTCAGGAAGTACCAGGATTTGCCGCCGTTACCCACGACGGCGCGCGCGGTCGCCGCCGACTGTGAGTACGTGTCGAACATCCAGTGAAAGCCCGTGGGCGAGCAGTCTTCGTTCGTCAGCCGCGTGGTCGCCGGCCCGGAGAACAGCGTCACGCGGTGCTTGTCCATCGCGAGCTTCTGCACGGCAAGGGCCGCCGCCGAGTTCGTCAGATCGGCAATTGCATCGACATTGTCGCGATCGAACCATTCGCGGGCCTTGTTGGCGGCGATGTCGGCCTTGTTCTGATTGTCGGCCGACACCAGCGCGATTTTCATGCCCTTGCACTCGGCCGCCAGACAGTCGTCGATGGCCATTTGCGCGGCCACGACCGAGCCCGCACCGCCCATCGCCGAATACGGGCCGGACATGTCGGTGAGCACCCCCACCTTCACCGGACGATCCGGCAACTGGGCCATGCCAGCCATCGACGTCAACCCCAAGCCCGCACCGAATCCCAGCGCGAGCAGCCACGGCTTGATCTTCATCGCTTTGTCTCCTTCAGGTCTTTTATGCTTTCGTCGCTACCGTCTATGCGCGGTGCTCATAAATTGTATTTGTGCGAATTTGCTTTACATAGCGAAAATCTGCATCTACTTTGTGCATAAATACACATAGGAGACCGCGCAATGGCTCGCACCGGCGCAGCACGACTCTCAGGCATCGCCGGCGCTTCGGGAGCGGAGCCGCGTCCCGACTGGGACGATCTTCGTTACTTCCTCGAGGTGTCGCGCACGCAGCGCGTGAGCGCGGCGGCGCAGCGTCTGGGCGTCGATCACACAACGGTTTCCCGACGCGTGCGTGCGCTGGAGCAGTCGCTCGGCACGCTGCTGTTCGACAAATCGCGCAACGCAGGCTTCGCGCTTACGCCCGAGGGTCAGCAGCTTCTCGTGTATGCGGAGCAGATGGAGACCGCGCTGCAATCGGCCTGCGAACAGGTCGCGGGACTTGGGCAGACGCTCTCGGGCCATGTGCGCATCGGCTCGACGGAAGCGTTCGGTACGTATTTCGTCACGCCCGTCCTGTCACGCTTTCAACGCGAGTACCCCGCCATCGACTTCGATGTGCTGCCGGTACCGCGCTTCGTGAGCCTCTCGAAGCGCGAAGCCGATCTTGCGATCACCATCGAACGTCCGCAGCGCGGACCATACGTGTGCAGCAAGCTTTGCGACTATCGTCTGCAGTTGTACGCGACACCCGGCTACCTCGCGCAATATGGCAACGTCGCGACGTTCGCGGATCTGGCCGGACGCCGGTTCATCAGCTACGTCGACGAACTCACCTTCAGCAAGGAGCTACGTTATCTGGAGGACATCGTGCCGGGCTGCCACGTCGTGCTGCGCAGCACGAGTGTCATCGCGCAATACCAGGCGGCATTGCAGGGCGAGGCACTGGCGATCCTGCCCTGCTTCATGGCCGCGCAGGACGCCCGCCTGGTGCCGCTACTGGTCGACGATGTGGCCGTTACGCGCAGCTTCTGGATCTATTGCCACGAGGAATTGCGCACGCTCAAGCGAATTACGGTGCTCTGGGATTATCTGCGCGACGCCGCCCAGCGCAACGACGCACTGCTACAGGGTCAATCCGGGCAACTTCGGCTGACGTGATCAGCGAATCTTGCGCTGCTCGGCATCGATGACGGCGGGGATGCCTGCGCGCATCGCTTCGATGAAGCGACGCAGGCGTGCCGGGTAGTACTTCGCGTACGGATAAATGATGTACATGGGCAAGTCCGTCGTGCGCCATTGCGGCACAAGCTGGACAAGACGCCCTTGCGCCACGTCCTCGGCCACCAACCATGCCGAACAGACGCTCACGCCGAGCCCGCGCATTGTGGCACTGCGCAACGCGTAGAGATTGTCGGTACTCATGCGTGGATCGAATGTTATGCGCGCCGCTTCATGCGTTTGCTCATGCGTGAGCGTGAGGTCGTTGCGATAAAAGGTCGTGAGCGCGAGCCACGGCAACGACGCCAGTTCCGAAGGATGCGTGGGTGTCGGCCGTCCACTCAGCAAATCGGGTGACGCCACGACGATGCGCGGCACGTCGGTCAGCGAAATCGCCACGTTCGACGGATCGCGCAGTTCACCCACGTGGATCGCACAGTCGACCCCTTCCGCGATGAAATCCGGCTCGCGGTCGTGCAGGAACCAGTGCACCTTCATGCCGGCATAACGTTCGAGAAAGTCCGCCAGCGGTCCGATCATCATTTCCTGTCCGAACGCATGCGGCACGAGCACACGCAGCGTGCCCTCCGGGTCGTCGCCGGTGCCGCGCAGATCGGCCTCGAATGCCTCCCAGCTCGTGACCAGCTCCTTCGCCCGCGCAAAGCAACGCTCGCCGTCTTCGGTGAGTTTCATGCGGTGCGTCGAGCGCTGGAGCAGCCGAAGCCCCAGCGAGCGCTCGAGCATCTGCAATCGACGGCTGACCGTCGGTTGCGTGGTGCCCAGCAACCCTGCGGCGGCTGACAGACTCCCGGACTCGACGATGCGCACAAACGTCTGCATCAGCTCGACGCGATCGGCGCCGCCGCCCCGGCCGGAGGGCGTATCGGTTGCGAAGGCAGAAGGTTGGGCAGGCTTTGTCATACGCATCACGTATAAAGGTTCTACGGATTATAGGTCTACCGCTGCACCGCACCAAGCGAGACACTACGCCCCGTACCTTCCTACTGGAGCCACACCTCATGAGTTCCGCTCAGATTTCCGATCCGGCCGACACAGTCAACCCGGCGAACGCTACGCAGGCGGCCATCCGGCCTCAGCCCGAGTTGTCTGCCCGGCTGATTCTGCTGTTGGCGACGGGCACTGGCCTGACGGTCGCATCGCTGTACTATGCCCAGCCGATGCTTGGCATCATGACCGACGACATTCACGCGGCCAACACCACCGTCGGCTGGGTGCCGACGCTCACCCAACTCGGCTACGCGCTGGGCATCCTGCTGCTGGTACCGCTTGGCGACATCATCGACCGGCGTCGCATCGTGCTGGTCAAGGGTGCCATTCTCGCGCTCGCGTTGCTGTTGGCGGCAGTCTCGCCCGGCATCGGCACGCTGCTCGCCGCGAGCCTGGCCATCGGTCTGACCGCGACGATGGCGCAGGACATCGTGCCCGCTGCGGCAGCACTCGCGCCCGAGTCGATTCGCGGGCGGGTCGTCGGCACGGTGATGACGGGGTTGTTGCTGGGTATTCTGCTCTCGCGGGTGGTGTCGGGCTTCGTCGCGCAAAACTTCGGCTGGCGAGCGATGTATGTCGTTGCGGCCATCAGCGTGGCCGGCTTCGGCGTGGTGGCATGGCGCGGCCTGCCGTCGTTCCATCCTACGACGCAAATGAGCTATCGCCAGTTGCTCGGCTCGGTGGCCAGCCTGTGGCGCCGTCACCCGGCGCTGCGCCGCGCGGCATTGGCGCAGGGCTTGCTGTCGGTCGGCTTCAGCGCGTTCTGGTCGACGCTCGCCGTGATGCTTCATGATGCACCGTTCCATCTGGGCGCCGCTGCCGCGGGGGCGTTCGGTCTGGCAGGCGCCGCCGGCGCGCTCGGCGCACCGCTGGCGGGACGCATCGCAGATCGCAGAGGCCCGCAGATCGTGACACGCCTCGGCGCAAGCCTGGTCGCCGTCTCCTTCGCAGCGATGCTGTTCGCGCCGATGCTCGGCGCCCACGCCCAACTGTGGTTGATCGGTCTGGCCGCCATCGGCTTCGACCTGGGGGTTCAGGTGGCGCTGGTCTCGCACCAGACCATCGTGTACGGGATCGAACCCGCCGCCCGCAGCCGTCTGAATGCCGTGCTTTTCGTCGGCGTTTTCATCGGCATGTCGATTGGCGCAGCGCTCGGTGCCCAGGCGCTGGCGCACTGGGGCTGGACAGGCGTCGCGTCGCTCGCCACGCTGGCGGCACTTGGCGCCCTTGCCGTGCGGATGTGGCCCGGCACAACTGCGGCACACTGAGTCGCACGCTCGGTCGCCATCGCAATGGCCGCGTCCCTCGGGAGGCGGCCATTGCGTTTGCGCCACCGCTCACACCGAGCCCGCCGCCCGTTGCGCGCACGCCTGCGCGCGGTCGTACAGTGCGTCGATATCGATGCCCTCCAGCGTCAAGCCGAAGCGCTCCAGCAAGATCTGGGCGAGTTGCGCCGACGACACGATGTCGATTTCCGCCACCACGTCGCCTTGCGCGGCGCGTTCTGTGAGCTTGGTGTTGAGCAAGGCGATGCGTCCCTGCGGCAGCACGCGACATGCGATGAGTTGATTCAGGAAGATCGAATCTGGCGCGCTCGACGTATACCAATTGCCCAGCTTGTAATCGACCCACTCTGCCGGCTTCGTCGTGAAGCGATAGACCGGCAACCATTTGTCCGCAGTGCGCACGCTCAGGCGGTACTCGCTCGACGGCGCACCGTCGCCAGCGCTCACCGATGCCAGTCGGAACGTCTCAAGCAGGGTCGATTGCGGCTGCGTCGATTCCAGACGTAGCGGTGCGGTGAGCGTCACAGAGCCGAAGCCTACGTCGGCCAGCCATGCCTCGCCGTCGAGATCGACGCGCAGCAACATGTGCGTCAGCGGCGCCTCCGCGTCGAACGTGCGTCCCCACGCAACACGTCCGATCAGTGGCGTGACGGCGAACCCGAGATGGGTCAGCGCGTTGGCAAACAGCGCGTTCTGCTCGAAACAGTAGCCACCGCGTCCGCCGTCGAGCAACTTGGTCACGATCGACGGCAGATCGACGTGAACCGGCCGACCGCGAATCGGATCGAGGTTTTCGAACGGGATCGCCAGCGGATGCAGCGCGTGCACGGCGCGCAGAACGTCGAGCGTTGCTTCGCGCGGGCCGGTATAACCGATACGCTGGAAATAGCGCTCCGGATCGAAGGGATGAGACATGCCTGACTTCCTTTTGCGGGATGAGGACATACGCGAAGCACATACGTTAGCGCATTCGCCCAGTCCGTGCGCAATTCCCCCGTGGAGGCGGGGTATTCCGACGTGCCGGGTGGCTCGCGTCGCGCAGGCGAGCGTTCGCCGCGTGCCGATGCCTGTGGTGGTTGGGGTGGAATTGAGGTCGGATTGAGGTCGGCGAGTACCCTGTCGCCGTCACAGTCGTCGCGGAAATTCGCGGCGATGCCACGGCCGTATACCACTGCGACATTCAGCGCCGATGGCGGTGTTCGACGTGCCGGCCCGATCGTCAGACAACGCTGGCAATGCATTCCCGCAGCCAGCGATGCGACGGGTCTCGATGCACGCGTTCGTGCCAGAGCATCGAGATCTCGAAACCCGGGAGGTCGACGGGCGGCGGCATCACCTGCAACGCGGGATCATTGCGAACGAGCCGTTCGGGGGCCATTGCGACCAGATTCGTACTGGCGAGCGCGGATCGCAAAAACAGAAAATGCGGTACCGACAGGACAACGCGTCGCGACATTCCCAGCCGCGCGAGCGTATCGTCGGTGCTCGCGTGGAAACCGCCGCCGTCCTGCGAGACTATGGCGTGCTCCAGTTCGCAGAACTGCTTGAGCGTCGGGCGTCGCTTGAGCTTCGGATGCCCTTGACGCCCCACGAGCACATACCGTTCCGAGAACAGCGCCTTGCGTCGCAATCCGTCCGGCGAATTATTCGTCGTGTGAAAGGCGATATCGATGATGCCCTGCTCCGCCTGCCGGGTGAGGTGCGATGGCGACAGATCGAACACGGCCAATCTCGTATGTGGCGCGTGCGCACGCATGCGATGCAGCGCTGGCAACACAATGGTCGACTCTGTGTAATCGGTCGCGGCGATGCGCCAGGTCAGATCGGCGTTCGCCGGATCGAACGGCGCGGCGGGCGCTACGGCCCGCGAGAGCGATTCGAGCGCTTCGCGCAGCGGCTCCCGCAGTGCCTCTGCGCGCGTGGTCGGGCGCATGCCGCGCGGCCCCGGCAGCAACAGCGGATCGCCAAGCAAGTCGCGCAACTTCGCCAGATGCACGCTCACCGCCGGCTGCGACATGTGCAGCCGCTCGGCGGTACGCGTCACGTTCTGCTCGGCGAGCAGAACATCGAGCGTGACTAGCAAATTGAGATCGATACGGCGCAAATTAATCATCGTTATACCTGGCATATCAGGAATTCATTTCCAATATACCTTGCGCGTGCCTAACCTGCATTCGTTCCTTGAACCGAATCGGCCGAATGGCAACGGAGTTTAAAAATGAATGTACTGATTGTGTATGCCCACCCGCAGCCCCGCTCGCTTAATGGTGCGTTACGCGACTTTGCCGTGCAGCGGCTGGAGGCGGCCGGACACCATGTGCAGGTCTCGGATCTGTACGCAATGCAATGGAAGGCCACGATCGACGAACACGATGCGCCCGAGCGCAACGCGAGCGAGCCGTTCCACGCTTCGCGCGACTCGAAGCTTGCGTACGCGAGCGGCACGCAGCGCATCGATATTGCCCGAGAGCAGGAAAAGCTGCGCTGGGCGAATACGGTCATTCTGCAATTCCCGCTGTGGTGGTTCTCGATGCCCGCGATCATGAAAGGATGGTTTGACCGGGTGTATGCCTACGGCTTCGCGTACGGTGTGGGCGAGCATTCCAATACACATTGGGGCGACCGCTACGGTGAAGGGTCGATGGCCGGCAAGCGCGCGATGCTTATCGTGACGACCGGCGGCTGGGACACCCACTACAGTGAGCGCGGCATCAATGGTCCGATCGACGACGTGCTGTTCCCGATTCAACACGGCATGTTGTTCTATCCGGGATTCGACGTTCTGCCGCCCTATGTCGCCTTTCGCACGGGTAACGTCGACGCCGAGCGTTTCGCGCAGATCAAGCGCGAACTGGGAGAGCGTCTCGACACCCTGACCACGACGCCCCCGATTCCCTATCGTCGGCAGAATCACGGGGCGTACGACATTCCGGCACTCACGCTCAAGGACGACGTCGCCGCCGGGCAGACGGGTTTTGCCGCGCATATCGACCGAGGGGCGTCGGCGTTGCAATGAGACAACTGGCCGCGCTCGACGGCGTCGCGCGCGGCTTGCGGCCCTTGAACCGCATCGCGCCGCCTGAATCCAGCACGACGCGTCGGTCGGGCTTTGCGCACAAATCATTGCGCTGCGTCCCGAAGACGCGTATAAGTGACATACCGAACCTCAAGTGTGACGCTTATCGGTATAGCGTCAATCTTCTCGATCCTGGCGAGATCAAGTCGGACGGTCCAAGCGGATTTCGATCGCTTCGCGAGCACCACCCTATGTCGTTTGATGCGGCGCGCGACCCCGATAGGTTGCAGGCATTGCATATCAAACCCAGCTAATTTGTCCATCCCTGCGCGAAACACCCGCGCCGTGCGTTTGCCCGGCACAGGGAATTGTGCACATGGAGCGGGAGGCAATATGGCCTACGTCACGCCGTTCTACAAGGGCTTCCGTTTGGAGACGCTCGTTTTTCGCGAGCACGATGCCGCGTCGGTCGAGGGGAAGCACGATCGGACGTTTGGCGTCTCGGTTCGCATCTCCCGAACTTCGCTCGACGATCTTGAGAACGCAACAGATTCGAAGCTGTATCGCCTGGATGGGCAGCCCTTCGATTCGATCGGAGAGGCCCGCCGCGCTGGGAATGCGTATGCTCAAACGTTGATCGACGACCTCGTTCGCGATCCGCGTGCGGATATCTGAGGTCCGATATGAAATCTGCGCCGAATTGGTTTCTCTATGCAGGTTACTTCCCGCCGGAGAACGCCAGAGTGTTCACCGTTCTGGCGATCGCTCAGGCCATAGGGCTACGTGAGCGCAAGGTCGCCGCAACGCTCTCCCCTCAGCACGGACGCGTCGAGTCTTGGGTGCGCCTGCCCATTGCATCCGAGCGCAAGCCCCTTCATTAGCCCCACAGGACACTCGTTGTACGGCGGCGCTCGGACATCCGATGCATCGTCGCCGCGTGTTGCCAACTCCATGGGCGCGCGGGGGGTGTCGGCGGCGCGCGCGAACGCCGTGTCTTGCGCGCGTGCGCAGTCGCAGACGACCGTTCGACACCCAAAGATTCCCGCAGTTATCTCATCAATATGAGGAGCGCAAATGCTCACCCTTTCGAAACAGGCCATCTTGGCTGCCATTTATCGCGTTATCGAGAATGGTCACAACCGTCCGTCGGACGCCATCGTCAACGCACTGCTCGCGCGCGAGCTGGTGTGTCGCGTTGGCGAGCGGCTGGAGTTGACGCCGTACGGTCGATCGTACTGCCGCTCCGCCTACGTACCGGCATGGTGCTGACCCATGAAACACCATAGAAACACCGGCACCCGAATGCTGGCATTGCAGTTGGCGGTATTGCGGGGCCAGGCGTTACGTGAGATCAACGAACGCGCGCGAGCGGCCGATCTGGACGCAGCTAACGCAGCGGACCTTGCGGATTCCCTGGGCTGCGGCCGCGGCACGCCAATGCCGTCCAAGTAGGGAACATGACATCGAATAGCATTCTTTTACGCGTGTACGGCGAGCATCGTTCAAACCGATGGGAACTCACCGCCTTGGAACTGGGTGTTACCGTTGTCGCGCTCGACATTGTGAAGGCCAAGGAGTACATGAGAACGCACGCGCGTACGCTTCTCATCGATCACGACCCATCGTTGCCGATCGACACCGACCGGGTCTTGCGCAGATCTGACCGGGACATGGTGAAGCTTCGCAGAAAGTATTGGGTATCGCGCGCTTTGCAACGTCTTGACGGACGATCGAGCCGCAGCGTGTATGAGGAACTCGTCACCACCGCGACCTGACGTACCGCCTTCACCGCAGCCCTCGGCTTTCCGGCCAGTCGGGCAAAATTGGGCAAAACGGCCCACGACACCCATCGCTGTAGCGACCGCCCCGGTCGCCTTCGCCGACGCTCGACAGCGTCCGACGCGCCAACCGAACGCAGCACCCCATGCCGGCGTGCCGCCGATCTACCGCCCCCCACTTGAGCACTTCGAGCCCCTTGGCGGCCTCTGGGTCCGGACGTCCGCGTCCTGATGATCGGGAGCCTGCGGGCCAACCGCTGCGCCACCTACCCAAAACGGGGGATCGCTAGTCCAAAAGGTGCGTGCTAAGTTCAGCCCGGCCTCGCCGCTCATGCGTGAACCTGCGGCATTGCGCTTCCCATTTCATCTCTGTACTGGAGACCCTCGCGATGACAGCCTTTCGCCCCGCTCGCCGGCATGCGTTGAAACTCACAGCGGCGTCGCTCGCTGCGCCGGTGTTACTCTCGCCGGCCGCGAATGCCGCCACGGAGCGCGCCGACCTCGATGCCGCCGTGCGCCGCTTCGCCGCGCTCGAACCGAAATCGACGAGTTGCCTTGTCGTCGCCGACGCCCCCGCAGGCAAGGGCTGGACGGCTGCATACGCGCCAGAGCGGGCGCTCTTCGTCGGTAGCTCGGTCAAGACCTACATCCTTGGTCAGTTCCTGCTCGATGTGGAAGCGGGCCGCCATCACCTCTCGGGCGCTCAACTTTGCGACGTCAACGACGCCGTGCGCACGCCGGGCAGCCCGGTGTTCATCCAACTCACCGGGCAGACGCCCTATCGCACCGCGCTCGAAGCGATGATCTCGCACAGCGACAACACGGGCACCGACATCACGCTGGCGGCCGTCGGCCCGGACCGAGTGCGCGAATTGGTTCGTCGCATGGGGCTGACCACGGCGCGCGTTCCCGACTCCACGCGCATCCTTTTCTCGTATCTGGCCGGTGCCGAGTCGGGCACCGATCTCGGCTGGAGCGGCATGCAAAAGCTGGAGCACAACGAGAACCTTGGCCTGAAACCCCGTACGGATGTCATCAACGACAAGCAAACGATGACCAGTTCTGCGGCCGATCTGGTGAAGTGGTATCGGCAAGTACTGGCCGGGCGTCTGTTCTCGACGCCGTCGTCGCTCGTCGAATTCAAGCGCATTTCCGCGATGGCGGACGCGATTTGGATGACGGTTCCGGAAGGACTGCTCGCCTACGGCAAGGGAGGCAGCCTCGATTGGGAGAACTTCCACGCCCTGTGCTTCGCCGGACAGATGCTCGTCGGCAAAACGCCTGTGACGTTCTGCTTCACGTCCAACTGGCTCAACGGCAAAACGAGTGTGGAGCGCACCGGCGAGTTCATTGCCGCAGCCAGCGACGTGCTCAAAGCCGCCGCCCAATCGGCCTAGAACGAATCTGCGATCCGCCGCGCGCGCGATGGCGGCGCGATCGCGGGCAGCCTGGGCCGCAGTCGACCTTGGCCCGGTCATCGTCAGATGGCCGGGCCGTCGCGATCGAGCGCCGATACCTACGCTCAGAAATGCTTGGCAAGCCGCAGTGCGGCACTTTGCACCGTCTGAGACGGTGCGGTGCGCAGGTTGTACTCCACACGCATTTCCAGCCCCTTGGCCGAGAGCACCTCCACCCCCGCAGCAAAGTTGCCATAGACACGCGGTTGCGATGACGTGATTCGAAACGGATCGCTCGGAAACTGCACCAGCGACACCTCGGTGCTCACATCACCCTTCGACGCGAAGCTCATCCCGGCGGACACGTAGGGCCGCACTGTCACACTGCGATAGTCGATGCGCCCGCCCACTTCGAGCGCCGGGCTCAACATCGCTGTCGTGCGCCCCTGACTTTGCACCGCAAGATCGAACACGCCCGCGCCATGCTCGCGATAGGCCGCGCTCCGATCGTACACAACGTCCAGATCCGCATACGGCTTCACGTACCCGCCGGCGAAATTCAACTGGTACGACAGTCGCGATCGCGCGCCGACGAAGTAGGCATCCGGCTCACTCGTCGCGCGCGCGACGCTCTCGGGATACGCCAACGTGCGATTCTGCGTACCGCTCTCGTACCCCCCCAGCACCGCCAGCGCGAGTTGCCACGGTCCCATCTGCCGCTTCAACGTCACGCCGCCCCGGAAGCCGTCGCTCGACACCTCGAGCGAGCGGTCCGACGAGCGTGCATGCGTCACCACATAACTGGCCGAACCGCCGACGAACCAATCTGGCGCGATCTCCTTCTGCGCCCCGAACTGGTACGTCGCCTGATGACTGCGGAAACCCACGTCGTCTGCCGTATCGAAGCGATCGGCACGCGTGCCGATCACGCGCGCCCAAACGCAACTGCCCTCGCTCAGGCGTGTCCCATCGCTCACGAACCGCGGACAGCTCATCAGCCGGTTGAGGAAGTCGTAATTTTCGTGCCCACGCGTCCCGGCGCGCATTAACGTCGCAGCGCCCGAAAGCACGTCGAGCGCCTTGCGGTACGACGCCGCGTCGCCAACGCTCGCGAAGGGCTGGAACAGGGGGCCGGCGTCAACCATGCCCTTGTCCCAGTTCGTTTGCACAAAGTTGGCAAACGAGGTCTGGTTCGCGTTGAGCGACACCCCCGCCGGCCGGAAGTTGGCATCCACCGAGATGAGTGGGTCCTGTGAGCGGCCATAGTGATCTTTCATCTGGTAGCTGAACGCGAGCGCCGTACTCCTCGCGACAGCCGCTTCTCCTGTGGGTGCCTGGTCGAAGTGCCCGATACCCAGCCAGATATTCTTGACGGGATTGTGCAGAATCGGCACCACGCTGCCGCCGAACGTCAGGGCACCGGATGTCACCAGAAAATCGCTGTTGTGGTTCGTAAAATCGAGGTCGGGCGCGTAGACGCCCGTGCCGGTCTGCGAGAGTTCGCCATTCATGTGCGTGGCCTGGAAAACACCCGCGCCGCCGGGACTGATCGTGCCGTAGTTCTGCATCTGGCCCGCAGTAAAGTTGGCGGCGGTACGCAGTTCGCCACTCGTTTGATTGACGAACGTGCTGTCGCTCGTGAGTGAGACATTGCCCTGCACGATGCCGCTGTTGCTCACGCTCGCCCGCGCCAACGATTCGATGGCCACGGCCGCCGACACCGTGCCTGCATTGTCGATGCTCACGCCATCGGTATTGATCGCCAGAATGCCGATGCCCGACGCCGCGTTCGCCGCAACGCTCGCGCCTTTGCCCACCGTCACGCTGATCGGCTTGCCTTGCGTCGTATTGTTCCCGCTGCTCCCCATGCTGATGGCGGCAATGGCCGGCGATCCCGCGCCCATCGCGCCGACGACCGCCCCCGGCTGCACCGTCACGACGATATTGCCCCCGGCGTTGCCATTCGTGCTCGGCGGAGTCTTAAGCAGCACGCGGGCGTCGCTGAACGTTGCACCGCCGCCCAGACTCATTGCGAGAATGGCCGGGGCGTTCACCCCATATGTGATGATGCTGCCCGACGCACTGACCCGCACCAGATTGCCCGCGCCCACCGCGCCGGAGACGTTGGTCGACTGCACCATGTCGAGACCGTAGGTTCCGGCGGACGCATCGCCGGCGATGCCGCCCCCGCCGCCCACGCTTTGCGCGAGCACGCCCGCGGCGCCATCGCCGGTTGTCCGAACGCTGCCGTCGACGCCCACTTCCACCGTACCGCCATCGTTGACACTGGTGCGACCGACGGTGTTGCTGACCGACGCCAGCGTGACGAGCCCAGGCGTCGTGGTGAGGCCCGCGATGCCCCCGCCCCCGCCCACGCTTTGCGCCACGATGCCGTGCGCATTCTGTCCCTGCGTTTGCACGGCTACATTGCGTTCTACGGAAACGTTGACGTCCCCGCCGGTGCCCGCCGTGTCGCCTTGCGCCCCCAACATCAGGCTCGTGACGGGCAACGTCGACGGCGCATCGCCGCGCGTGAGCGCAACGTAGCCGCCGCCGCCGCCGACGCTCTGCGCGAGCACGCCGAAGGACAGTGCTCCCTGTGTCGCCACGACTGCCGGTGCCGCAGTGGCGCTCGTCAGATCGACGCTTACGCTCCCGGCATTGGCGAGCAAGCTGGCGCTGCCGGTTTGAGATGCGCCCAGCTCGATCGTGGCCCCTGCGAGCAGCGCCGCCGTCTGTGCGCCGGCCGTCAGCCCGGCCAAACCGCCACCGCCCGCGATGGACTGCGCGAAGATGCCATGCGATAAGGCGCCGCTCGTGTACAGACTGCCCGAACTGAGCACGTTGACCTGCGCGCCGCGCATGAGGGTCGGGGGCAGGCTGCCGCTCAGGCGACTGCCCAGCGTGATGACTGGCGCGGCAGCGGTCTGATCGCTTGCCAGTCGCGTACTGGCATTGCCTTCGAGGCCGACGGCCGCGACGCCGCCACCGCCCGTGATGTTCTGCGCGACGATGCCGCTCGCGTTCACTCCCAGCGTGCTGATGACTCCGCCACTCTCGACACTCACGAGGGACGACGGCGAAGCATCGCTCGGCAGATTGCCCGTGTAGGTGCCGCCGAGGGCGAGCGACACGGCTGGCGTGGACGATGAAGTCGTCGCACCGAAGCCGCTCGGACCGAACGTATAGTCCGTCGCTGCGGCCTGCCCGCCACCACCCGCGATGCCTTGCGCGAGGATGCCGGGCGAGCTGTCCCCGATGGTGAGAATCCTGCTGGCAGGGTCGCGGGTGTCGACCGTCACGGGTCCGGAGTGCCCGGCACTGCCGCCCTGCGACCCTACGCTGACATTGACCGTGTGCTGCGAGGTCGCCAGATTCGACCCCAGCAGGTCGACGATGCGCGTCAGTTCGTCGATGACTCCCGGCGCATCGCTGGCGGCCCAACTGGGGAGAAACGCTTCGAGATTCTGCGAGGTGGCCACACCCGCACCGCCCCCACCGCCCACACTTTGCGCGACGATGGCGGGCGCGGCGAATCCCTTGGTCACCAAGGTGCCCGCATGGGTGATGCTGACGGCGCCGCCGTCGCCACCGCTACCGCCCGCCCCGCCCACGGCGACGTTCGTTCGCACGTTGGGCGAGACATCGAAGTACGTGCCGATCTTGCCGCTCATCACGCCGAACAGGCTATCGATGCTCGACATCAGGCTCGACACGCTTGTCGACATGGCCGTACCGCCTTGACCGCCGCCACCGCCGATGCTCTGCGCGACGATGGCGGCAGAACCGTCGCCGGTCGTCGTCACCAGCCCTTGGTTGATCACACTCGCGTCGGCGGCGCCACCGCCCCGGCCACCGGCGCCGCCGACACGGACGTCCGCGCCGATGCTCAACGACCCGAACGCCACGTTCAGCGTTTTGTCGGTGCGCTCCAGCCAACCGGCAAGCGTCTTCAATTGGCCGAGCGCGGTGCTCGGCGAGCCAAGTGTGGCCGCAAAGGACTGCGCGGTTTCCTGCTGCACGATGCCACCGCTGCCGCCCCCGCCGCCAATGCTCTGCGCGACGATTGCCGGCGCGTGATCGCCGCGGGTGGCAACCGAACCGGCGCGTTCGTTGGTCACGGTTGCGACACCGCCAGATCCGCCGTTCGCCCCCGAACCGCCAATCGATGCGCCAACGCTGATATTGAGCCGGCTGTTCGCCGCGGCCACCAACTGTGCGCGCAGCGCCGCAGCGGCGCTCCCCCCCGCCCCGCCTCCGCCGCCGATACTCTGCGCCAGGATTCCGATCCCCTTGTCGCCTTGGGTCCAGATGCCGCCGCTGTTGTCGACCTGCGCAAGGCCACCGTTGCCACCGCCTCCGCCGCTGCCGCCAATCGTGACGCGCGGGCTGAGCGTGCCGGTCGGCACTTCCGGGCCCAGATCCGGCGCGATCGTGATCGCTGCCGAGCTGGCCAGACCGCCGTAGCCGCCCCCACCGCCGATGCTCTGCACGACGGCACCGTCACTCGTCGCGCCTTGCGTGGTGATGCTGCTGCCGTTCTCCAGCGTCAGCTTGGCGGACTCGCCATCGCCGCCGCCGCCGCCGCTGCCGCCGTGGCTCACGGCCACCCCCAGTCCCACGCCCACCGTGATCGCGCTCGATGCGCCGCCGGCGCCGCCCCCGCCGCCAATGCTTTGCAGCGTGAGGCCGGCCGAGCCGGCGCCGGCAGTTGCGATAGCGCCCCCCAGGTCCATCGTGGCGTTGCCGCCCGCTCCACCTTCGCCACCGCGTCCGCCCGTTGCGATGCCAACGATGATGCCCGTCGTATCGGCGTCGCCGCCATGGCCACCTCCGCCGCCAATACTCTGCACCTGCGCGCCAACGCTCTGGTCGCCGGTCGTGAAAATGTTGCCGTAGCTCCCGACCTGGATGTTGCCGCCTTGTCCGCCGTTGCCACCCGCGCCGCCGCCGATGTTCATGAGGCCCTGGCTCACGTCAGCACTTCCTGCGCCACCGCCCACCGCGTGCGCCAGAATGCCGACGGCATCCTTGCCGTGGGTGGTGATCGTGCCGTCGTTTTCGATGTCGACGGCCACCGCGCCGGTATTGGCCCCTGCGCCGCCATTGCCGCCGTGGCCCGACCAGGGTCCCGAGGCGCCGCCATCGCCGCCCGCGCCGCCCACAACCGACACGCGAATGCCCATCGAGCCGATACCTTGCGTGTCGATGGTGCCCGTGTTGGAGACCGACGCCCCGCCAGGCGTCCCCCCATCCCCGCCGGTAAAGCCGCTGCCGGTCACGCCACCGCCGCCATCGCCGCCATCGCCGCCGAGGCTATAGACCGCAATCCCCGGCGCGTTAGCGCCATCGGTCGACATTGCGGCACCGTTGGAAACGGTTACCTGGCCCCCGTTGCCGCCGTTCGATCCTTTCACGTCGGTGTCTACGCCTTTTGGGCCGCTCCCGCCGACCGAGCGCGCGAGTATTCCGGCCTCACCGTTCCCATGCGCGCTCACCACGCCGTCGGCGATGGAGACGGTGACGTTGCCGGCATTTCCCCCCCATCCGGAGAGTACGTAGCCACCCTCCCAATCGTCGACGCCGAGTCCGCCTTGTCCACCCAGCGATTCCGCACGAATCGCCGCGCCACCGTTGCCACTGACCGTGATGGCCGTGGCGCCGTTCACCACCACGTGCGCTTCGCCCGCGTTGCCGCCGACACCGGCGTTGAGTCCCGCGCCCCAGGGAATTGCGCTGGCTTGACCGTTGCCACCGATCGACTGCGCGGACAGCCCATAGCCGGTCGCCGTCACCGAACTTGCGTTCACCGTCAGGCGTGCGAAGTGTCCATCGCCCCCGTCGCCGTTACCGTTACCGCGATTTCCCCAGAGTCCTCCGTCACCGCCTTTCGACAGGACCGATATCCCCGCGCCGTTGCTGACGACCATGCTCTGCGTCAGAGCGAAATCGACGATACGGCCGAATCCGCCGTTGCCGCCCCAGTGACCGCGGTCGCTGTCCTCGCCGTTGCCGCCGTTGCCACCGCTGACGTCGACGGCCACCCCCGTGGCGCCGTCGCCCGATCGGATCGTCAATCCCGTCAGCGTCTGCTCGACGTCGCGTTGTCCGGGGGCACCGTCATACCCGTTATGGGCGTGGCAGCATCCGCCGTCGGCCCCGCGATAATCGAGAAACAACGGTCCCGAAATTTGCGAAAAGGCCGGGCCGGCAAACATGACGCCCGCCACACCGCAAAGTGCCTTGAGGCGAAGCGGCGTTGCCGGAGAAGTCGATTTGTCTCGCACGCTTGCCCCCGTACCCGAATCGTGTGCCGACTGGCAGGACACGCGCCGCTCGCTTCGTGAGTGTGACGACCGGCGCAAGAAATTCGGGTGAAACTTAGCACCCCGCACCGGCGGCGCACTATCCCCTGAATTGAGTAAGCGACGCGCTCGCCTCCCCTGTTTCGGGGATGGTCGCGCGCAATGCGGATGTGCTAATTTGCGTCACTGTGCGCTCTTGCCTGCTCTCCCCCCTCGCCATGCCTGCCAGCACACCTGCCATTGCCGAACCGGTTCTGCCCGGGCCGTTGTTGCTCGTGGAAGACGACCCTGCCACGCAAACGCGCATGCGCAGTATCCTGACGTCGCTGGGCTATGCGGACGACGCCGTCTGCGTGGCGGGTAGTCTGGCGCAGGCGCGCACGCTACTGGCGGAGCAGCCGTTTGCGCTCACGCTCATCGACGTGGGCTTGCCTGACGGCAGCGGCATCGATCTGATCGGCGAGCTGCATGCCCGCGACCCGGCGCTACCGATTCTGGTAATCTCCGCCTGGAGTACGGAGCAAATCATCGTGGGCGCGCTGCGAACCGGCGCGACCGGCTATCTGCTTAAGGAACGCGACGACGCAGAGATCGCGTTATCGATTCGCAGCGCGTTACGCGGGGGCGCGCCGATCGATCCGTTCGTTGCCAGGTACATCCTCGGGCTTGTTGGCGTAATCCGGCCAGCGCGGCCCGCATCGGGGTTACCGGCTGTCGGTGTCGGCCTGTCGCCAGCGGCCGAGGCGTCACCGGCATTGAGCCCGCGAGAAATCGAGATTCTCGGGCTCGTTGCCAAAGGCATGACGAACCGCGAGATTGCAGGGTTGCTCAATATCTCCAGTCTCACGGTCGCATGCCACATCAAGAACATCTACAAGAAGTTGGCGGTCAACTCGCGCACCCAAGCCGTGTTCGAAGCGCGTACGTTCGGCTTGTTGCCCTGACCTTCGCCGCGCGGCTCGGCATTGTCGTCACCGTCTGCCTCCTAGGTTTTCTCGGCTTTCTCGGCTTTCTCGCTGGCACCGCAAGCACCGCACGCGCGCAAGGATCGGCTCCGGTTGCCGAGAATGGGCCGTTGAACTTCGATCGCATCGAAGCGGTGCGTGCTGGCGCCGATCGTCGTCCGGATCTTGCCGAGCCCCCCGACACGGGTTGGGTCGACGTTACGCTGCCGGACGTCTGGACGAGTCGCTGGCCCGGCTACGATGGCGTGGTGTGGTATCGGCTGACGTGGCACGAAACGTCGCCCGCGCAGGCGCGCGGACTGCTGTTGTCGTATCTGAACATGGCGGGCGCCGTTTATCTGAACGGCAGTCTGCTCTCGCGCGACGATTCGCTCGTCGAGCCGCTGACCCGCGCCTGGAATACGCCACGATATTGGGTCGTGGAAGCGCCTGCGCTGCGTCCGGGTGTCAATACGTTGCTCGTGCGCGTTTCAGGGCTCGCGGCATACAGCCCTGGCCTTGGGGCGGTCACCCGGGGCGCGCCAGCCGCGGTTCACGCGCGCTATGAGGTGGATCGGTGGGTGCGGCGCGATCTGCAACTCTTCAGTCTGGCCATCACGGTCACGCTCGGCGTCTTCGTCCTGACGCTCTGGCTGTACCGTCGCGACGAGACCGCCTATGGCTGGTTCAGTGCGATGTCGTTCGCGTGGTGGCTCTATGCTGTCAATCAGATCGCAACGCGACCGTGGCCGTTCGCCACAACCGACGCGTGGGAAGTTTTCGTCTCCATTGCGTTCCTTGCTTATTGCGGCTGTTTCACGATGTTCGTGCTGCGTTTCTGCGGTCGCCGCATGCCGCGCATCGAAACGTCCCTATGGACGATCTTCGGGGTTGGCGCGGGTTGGCTCGTTGTCATGCCGCATGCGAGCATCGAGACCTCGCGCGCGCTCTGGGCCGTGATTCCCGGCGTGACGTATCTGGGTAGTTGCCTGCTGCTGTTTGCGCTCACGTGGCGAGAGCGGCGGCTTGAGCAGCGCATCGTGTCGCTTTGCGCGTTGACCTTCATCGTTGCAGGCACGCATGACTTTCTCGTATTCCTCGGCGTGCTTGCGTCAAACGTGTATTACACCGCGCAGACTTCGCAGGTATTGATGATCGGTATGGCGATCGTGCTGGCGCGCCGGTTTGCTGAGAATGCGCGACGGATCGAGCAGTTCAACGACGAGTTACGCGTGCGCGTCGATGACGCGCGCGAGGAACTGGCGCTCACGCTCAGTCGCCAGCACGAGCTTGAGGTGGCCAACGCGCGCCTTGCGGAGCGCTTGAATCTTGCGCACGACTTGCACGACGGGTTAGGGGGCGCACTCGTGTCGAGCATCGCCGCGATCGAACATGCGCCGCACACGTTGCCGCCGGAGCGTTTTCTCGGCTTGCTCAAGGAATTGCGAGACGAGTTGCGGATCGTCATCGATACGGCCGCCACGCATCAACACGGCGGGCTGACGCTCGCCGAACAGATCGCGCCGTTACGGCACCGCATCACTGAGCTCTTCGAGAGCCAGAAAATCCAATGCGTCTGGCGGCTCGACGGTATCGAGCAATGCGAGGTCAGTGCGGTGCAATCGCTGGAGCTGTTGCGCATTCTTCAGGAGGCGCTCACGAATGTACTCAAGCACAGTCGTGCCAGTCAGGTGTCCATCGACCTGCAACATGACGACGGCCGCGTGACGTTGCGTGTTGAGGACAATGGTGTGGGCTTCGGTGTTGACGGCGTGCAGAGCAGCGTGAGTCCGGACGCCATGGGGCATCGCAACGGCACCGGTTTGCATAGCATGCGCCTGCGCGCGCAGCGGCTGGGCGGGTCGCTGGCGCTTCATCGCGAGAACGAGTCGACGATTGTGCTGGTGCATGTCGACTTGCGGGGTCACGGCGAGGCCCGCCGGGGCGTCTGAATCGCGTCCACGCGGGAAGGCGAACCGCCACGTCGACGACGCGCTGCGTCACGCCGTCGGGCGACGGGCTCGACACCGTGTCTACGTGTTCGACGCATGGCATGTTGAGCGCATCGCTGACTGGCCTGCTGGCACCCTTGATAGGGTGAAACAGAGATGTGACTGGTCCTGCGGGTCCGAGGGCGTTACGTCACGGTGGCCTTGGCGGCGCCGGACACGAAGCGATTGGCTCCCCCTTTTTGACTTGAGGGCGCAAGGTTCATTGAGAGATTCGGCTCGAAGTCGTATTACGCCGACCGCAATTGCGTCTTCGAAAGCGGGTGGTCAGTGGGCGCCTCGATCGATATCGGTTTCATATTGAGAAATACATTGACAGCATTGGCGTATCAGGGTATTGTCACTACAGAAATATTCAAGAAGTTCGATTGCTGATCATCATTTTGCTGCGTTGTCTGCGCGGTATTCGCTGTCCTCTCTTCCTCCTTGAAGTTTTTTGTCGCTCTGTAATGGGGCAATTTATTTTTCGTTTCAAGGAATTATTATGGATACCGGTACCGTTAAGTGGTTCAACGATAGCAAGGGTTTTGGCTTCATTACCCCGGACAATGGTGGCGACGATCTGTTCGCTCACTTCTCCGAAGTTCGAGGCGACGGTTTCAAGACGCTCGCAGAGAACCAGAAGGTGACGTACGAGACAAAGCGTGGCCCGAAGGGTATGCAAGCAGCCAATATTACCCCGCAGTAAAGTAGTTCAAGGGCCGGTTTTCCGGCCCTTTGCTTGACTAGCATCCTCGCGGAGCTTTGCGCTCCCGATCTGATCGCACGTTTTCCAGGTGCGCATCATTTGTCTTTCAGACACGATCCGTCTCGCCTCCTCCCAGTTTTTCCAATGATTTTGTTTGTATGGCATTCATGCCATGCAGCTGTCGTTCGGCTATTGCACATGAAAAATAATAATCATATTCACCGATACAACGGTTATTCAGTCTCCCCTTCCGCATTTCAGTTACCGGATGGCCGGTTCGCCGCCAATCTGCTGCTGGAAAGAAGCGACGGCGTTGGCACTGAACCGGCCGCATATACGTTCCACGCGCTCGAATATTTCGATAATGAAAAGCAAGCCGTGGGGCACGCGTCCACTTGGGCCCGCGACTGGATCGATAGCCGCGGTTGATCGGCAACGATCAACATTGCTAACTGAATGACTATTTTTGTGCTCGTGGCTGCCTGGAGATTTCACGGCGCCGGAGATATCTTCGAAAGGGCGCCTGTGATGGGGATTGGTGCCAGAACGCTTACCCCAGAGTTGTCCCCACCGCCAATGCGGGTGGCCGTCGCGCGGCCTGACCTTGCCTATGCCGAGCCCGCGCCGATGAAGGTCAGGCACGCTTTGACGAACTCGATACGCACACTACTCTGGGTGAGACACTGCACTAAGCGACGCAGATCATCCAGATTGCGCGCCAGGCGGTCCATGCTGTGTACCACCACCGCGTCGCCTTCGCGCACGAATGTCAGCGCGACGTCGAGTTGTGGTTGCCGCGTATCTTTGCCCGACGCATTGTCGGTGATTCGGCTGAGCAACGCAGAATCACATCGCCCCCGGCCTGAGTCTTATGGTTCGCGAGACGGCATCCCAGAGGGCGACGGCTTCGCTCGGGCTTAACGAGCCATTTGCGAGCTTCACCAGATGGTCGTGTAATGCCCCCGGATCCCGCCTAAGATTCAAGCGACACGACAACTATTCTGACGCCGGGGGCTACCAGCAACCTTCGCGTCTTGCTCCGTCCACACACATCAAGCGAGAACGCGCGATGAGGGAGAACTTAGGCATTCCGGGGCAAGTACAAATTTTCACCGCCTCATGACTCTAGGGTCTTTCGGCAAGATTCGATGAACTTCCACTTTGAGTCGCAGTTGGATGGTACCTTGAGCTCGATAAATCCAGGGGACGGCCAGAGTTTCTCGCCGGGAATTTTCCATTCATCGTAGATATCGAATCCTCGGTATCTCCACGAGCGCCGCGCTGTCGGACCGTATTGACGCCCGTCTTCAAAGGCTTCTTCAACGCTGATTCGAACGACCCCCGACACCTGAAACCTCCCGCCCCCATCAAAGCTACCGTACTGGATGTCCCCCCCGACAGAATCAACTGTCGCATCGTCGATAACAGCATTCAACGTCGAGAGCACCTTTAACGTCTGCGCGCACTGCCCATCAAAAAGCGTGTCGAATCTCTCTGCGCCGGATCCCAATGCAACATACTCACCTTCTGCTTGGGCAACTTCATCAAACGTTACTACGGTTCTGCCTGAGTTTTGAGTTAGGCTGAATCTTGCCCCATGTAACTTGCCGCTCTGAGGGCACAGGCCCGCGACGAAAAACGTGTACCCGCCCTTCTCTTCGAGCTTTGACATGATTTCCGAGGAAACCATGCCGCAGAAGCGACAAAAAAATTGGCACAGATCATTGAAGGTTAGCGGATCGTTCGCTGGTAGATACTGGACGTCAACTAACAGATCCTCAACAAGCTGCTTAAATGTCGCAGCATTGGACATGTTCCCCGCGTAGCAAAAGCCATATGTTTGCTCGAAGAGGATCTCAAAGCCCCCCCTCTCGTCCATCCCCGTCCCCATTACCCGAATCGGTAATCGCATCACCTTGATCCCTACGTCGGCAAACCCAGCAGGCCCGAACGAAATTCTCGAGTCGGATGCAAGATGTAGCCGCCCCTCATTCCGCCACAAGACGCTCAAAGTCATATTGTCCCCCTACGTTCGAATCTCGATCAGCAACGGGCTTCGCTTGTTGCGCGTCCCGAAGAACGCATAGAGCGTGCGATTTTTGGAGATCACACCTCATGAACTTCTTCCCACACCATCAGCACCGCATCGACGTTCTCGCTGAAATTCTCGTCACGCTCCGACGCGAGAAACGCTTGACAACAAAACAGCTTGCCACCCGACTTGGCAAACCTGAGGTCTTCGTTCTCGACTACGAATCCGGCAAGTGCCGGCTTGACCTTCCCGAACTTGTGGATATCGCAGATGCCATTGGGATCGACATGGTCGAACTCATCAATCTCTACCAACGGCGAGCGTAGCTCGCTAGGGCTTTTCTACGAGGCGAGGTCCCGAAGTGTCGGGAGCAGTCGAACTCATAGAACCTCGGAACTGCCCCAACCTCTCACCGTAGATTCTCCGAAGGCAATCAAGATCGTCGCCGCACTCGCTTCGCTCACTCAACCACGCTCGTTGAGCGACACGCAGCGCATCAACATTCGCGCCCGCACTTGAAAGCGCAGCACGGTACGCGGCAGCAAGTTCGACATCCATAGCCGCCAGGCCCGGATCACTGCAGATCGTGAGTTCGTCCCGAGCCTTAGCAACATAGCAATCGAAACTGGTCGTGAACGACCTTGTAGCCGTCCCAGCAGAAGTTCCCGGTCCCGCAGCAGGCCCGACCCCACGTTGCCCCTCGTCTTCCGAAGGGGATGTTGGCAAGGCTTGAGGAGGAGACGGAGTCTCGATCTGCTGGGTCGACTCGCTCGTCGTATTGGACTCTGCCCGCGTCAGCGCTGGAGATGTTTCATCCTTCTTACTGAAAATCCCGACGATGACAAGTATCAGGAAGGCAGCTCCTACCAACACAACTAGACAGCCGCCTAACCCTGAGCTTTTGACCGGAACGATCTGAACGTCTGAACTACCGCACCGCTGGCATTTCAGCGATAAATCCTTACCCCTTGGATACCAAGTGTATTGGCACGCACCACATATATTTTGTGGGCGCTGTGTTCCACGACTCCCCATTTATCTGGCCTCGGAATTTTGATTTTTTGCTTTATCTCGCAGTTAGCGAATTTATCACCTTTTGAGATCAATTCCTTAACACCCGTCTCACCGAGCATCCGCAAGTACGGCACCGCCTTGCCCTGCCGCAAAAAGATAACGGATTACATAATAATTATATTTTTCTCTTCTCGTTATCCCGCAGGGCAGGACCACATACGAAAACCACCGGTCGTGGTCACCGTAATCGCCAGTTGAGGTACGTCCTTAGATAGATTAGCTGCAAGCCTAGATCGATAGATCCGCGTATTCAGTGGTGTTTTCTTCGGACCGACATCTCCGGGGTATGATTACTGGGGCATGTTGTCGCCCAGATTTCGTGTTTTCGCTTCGCAACCCTGAAACGAGAATCATCGATGAGCACATCTCCCGATCCGACCTCGCAGCCATCGTCTATCGTAGACGTGGACAGCTTGCGATCTGAGCTTGAAAAGCTTAACCCCAGCGCACAACGACGAATCCTTGAGAAGTTTGCCCTTGCTGCGCTTGGAGCGATTCCGTGGGTCGGTGGATTTCTTAGCGCCCTCGCTAACTACAAGACGGAAGAAGGCACGCTCAAGACCGACTCACTGCAAACGCAGTGGATTGAAGAGCATGAACGACGCATGGGAGATCTGAGCCGAACCATGATTCAGATCGGGCAGCGGTTCGAGGCGCTAGGAGAAGAAATCAACGAGCGTATAGCGAGTGATCAGTATCTCGATATTGTGAGGAAAGCGTTTCGGACATGGGACGAAGCTGACACTGAAGAAAAGCGACGCTACGTCGCGAACCTCGTGACGAACGCCGCAGGCACGGGCCTGTGTTCAGACGACGTGATTCGTCTCTTCATCGACTGGCTTCACACCTATCACGAAGCACACTTCGCTGTAATTCGCGAGATCTACACCAACCCCGGCTCCACTCGATATGACATCTGGGTAGCCATACGTGGGCAGCTTGTCCGCGAGGACTCGGCGGATGCGGATCTGTACAAGCTGCTTATTCGGGATCTAAGCACTGGTGGCGTAATTCGCCAAGCACGGGATACCACGGATGACGGGCAATATTTGAAGAAACGCCCGACCCCAACCCCTCGGGGGCAGGCATCCTCCACGATGGAATCGGCGTTCGAGCAAACAAAGCCGTATGTTCTGACCGAATTGGGTAAGCAGTTCGTACACTACACCATGAACGAGGTGGTCACCCGCGTTGGGGGAAACGGCGACCAAGGAAGCTCCAAAACCGCCTGAAATCGGACCAAAGGGAACCCGGAAAAGCGCCTGCGATGGGAATCGATCCCAAGGCTCTCATCCCAGAATCGTACCCACCTACGAAACGCACGGATTGCCAAAATCCCCCAACCCCGCGTAAAATGGCGCTCTTCGCGGGCGTCGTATA